>DIYE01000184.1 GCA_002428885.1 Alphaproteobacteria bacterium UBA6062 | reverse complement strand
AGCCTTGTATTGGCGAGGAAAGAGCCGATCTTGTTGTTTCCGGCTGCGCTATTGTTCAGGCAATGCACAATACCTGGCCGATCCGTAAATTGCGGGTTGCCGACCGGGGCGTGCGGGAAGGCCTGCTTGTCGGATTAATGAAAGATGCTGATCGGGAACATGAGCTGGCCCGCACAGCAAAGGCTGCTGAAGCCGAGGAAAAGACAGTATCATGAGCGGCGGTAAAAAGAAGAGCGGATCCCGGAGTACAGAAACAACTGGGCGCCTTTTGCACACAAAGGTGAAGTCGGCAAGGGGGCGGAAATATTCCTCTAAGCTTTGGCTTGAGCGGCAGCTTAATGATCCCTATGTGATCGAAGCCAAGAACCGAGGACTGAGATCCCGGGCGGCCTTTAAATTCATGCAGCTCGATGATCGTTACAAGCTGTTGAAGTCGGGAGATTCAGTTGTGGATCTCGGAGCTGCGCCGGGTGGTTGGACACAGATTGCCGTTGAGCGTGTTGGGGCCGACAAAGGCAAAGGCCAGGTGCTGGCCGTTGATATCCTGGAAATGGAACCGATCGGCGGTGCCAAGGTGATGCAGCTTGATTTTACGGCAGATGATGCAGATGTCCGGGTGAAGGATGCCCTCGGCGGTCCGGTGAACGCGGTTATTTCCGATATGGCCGCACCGACAACTGGGCACCGCCAGACGGATCACTTGCGAATTGTTTATATGTGTGAGCTGGCCCTGGCCTTTGCGGAAGATGTTCTGGCACCAGGCGGTATCTTCGTTGCCAAAGTCCTGAAGGGCGGTACGGAGAACCAGCTTCTTGAACAGCTGAAGCGCAGCTTTGCAACGGTTCGTCATGCCAAGCCAGATGCCAGCCGACCGGATTCCCGCGAAGCTTATGTGGTCGCGACGGGTTTTCGCGGATAAAAGGCCTGTTGATAACGGGTCCGTATGACAGGCCCGTTAAAAAATCAAAAGACCGGATTTTTGGACTAGGAATTTAAAAAACTGCCTGTATGATTGCGCTGCAATTCCGAAGGAGTTGCCATGAAAATCCGAGAAGCCTTTACGTTCGATGATGTCCTACTGCAACCTGCAGCCTCCGACATTCTCCCTGCCCAAGTCAACACATCCTCCCGCCTGACCAACGAGATTGAATTAGGTATTCCCCTGATATCCAGTGCCATGGATACAGTAACGGAATCCGGTATGGCAATTGCCATGGCCCAGCTTGGTGGTATCGGCGTGATTCATAAGAACCTGTCCATTGAAGAGCAGGCAAATGAAGTCCGACGGGTCAAGAAATTCGAAGCCGGTATGGTCGTTAATCCTGTGACGATCTCTCCGGAAGCGCCGCTGTCTGAAGCCCTGCACTTGATGCAGATCCATAAAATCTCCGGTATTCCGGTGACCGAGCAGAAAAACGGCAAGCTGGTCGGTATCCTGACCAACCGCGATGTTCGTTTTGCCCAGGATAAAAGCCAGGCGGTTTATGAACTGATGACCCGGGATAACCTGGTGACTGTGACCGAGGGCGCTTCTCAGGAGGAAGCAAAGGCTCTGCTTCACCAGCACAGGATTGAAAAGCTGCTGGTTGTTGATAAGGAACAGCGCTGTATCGGTTTGATCACCGTAAAAGATATCGAACGCTCCAAACTTTATCCCGATGCGAGCAAGGATGCACAGGGGCGCCTTCGGGTCGCTGCGGCGATCGGTATTGGGGATGACGGGATTGAACGGGCTGAAGAATTGATCCGGGCGGAAATCGACGTCCTTGTTGTTGATACGGCGCATGGTCATTCTTCCCGTGTTCTGGAGGCGGTGAATAAAGTCAAAGGCATCAGTAATTCTGTGCAGGTCATCGGGGGTAACGTTTCGACGGCAGCCGGAACCGAAGCCTTGATTGGTGCCGGTGTAGATGCGGTTAAAGTGGGGATCGGACCGGGTTCCATCTGTACGACACGGATTGTCGCTGGTGTTGGAACACCACAGCTCACAGCCATCATGGATGCCGCTGAAGTAGCGGCGAAAAAGAATATTCCGGTCATTGCCGATGGTGGTATTAAAACATCCGGTGATCTGGCTAAAGCACTGGCCGGCGGTGCCAGTTGTGCCATGATCGGTTCACTGCTGGCCGGAACAGATGAAAGCCCGGGTGAGGTTTTCCTGTTCCAGGGGCGGTCCTTTAAATCCTATCGCGGGATGGGGTCTCTCGGGGCGATGGCTCGCGGATCTGCTGATCGTTATTTCCAGGAAGAGGTTTCCGATAATCTCAAACTGGTGCCGGAAGGTATTGAAGGGCGGGTGCCCCATCGCGGACCGGCCAATGCTGTTGTCCATCAACTGGTCGGCGGTCTTAAGGCGGCTATGGGCTATACAGGCAGCCCGGATGTTCCGTCACTGCAGAAGAATTCCAGCTTTGTTCGGATCACCAATGCGGGCCTCAAGGAAAGCCATGTCCATGATGTTGCCATTACCCGCGAAGCACCGAATTACCGTCAAGGCTGATTCCTATGACACCATCCGCCCGGCTCAGTGCAGCCATCGAGCTGCTTGACTCCCTGGACGATCAGGCCGGGCCGTTGGAAAACCATATCCGGCGCTATTTCCGGATGCGGCGCTATGCGGGTTCGAAAGACCGGCGCTGGGTAACGGAGTTCCTCTTTCAGCTCTTCCGTCATAAAGGAGAAATTGACTGGACCCTGTCCCGTCTGGATTTACCACTGGAGAACCGGGAGAGGGCGGCGGCCTGTTTGCTCCTCTTTCAGGATCAGGATCTTGACGGGCTGGAGGCAGCTTTTCTGACGGGCCCCCACGCGCAAACCCCTTTGTCTGAAAGGGAAAGGAAAGCCTTTTCTGATATTCGTACTGTTTATAGCCAGGAAAAACCGGACTGGGCCGTCGGGAGTTTTCCGGATTGGCTGGCTGATGAACTGGCAGGGCAATATGGTTCGAACGCCCTGAAGCTGATGCAGGTTTTTAAGGAGCGGGCTCCTTTAACCGTTCGGGTTAACAGCCTGAAAACCGATCGGGAACGGGTTCTTGATATTTTAAGGCAGGATGATATTGAGGCTGAAGAAACACAGATTTCACCGCTCGGTATTAAGCTGTCGGATCATATTCCGTTAAATCAATTACCGGTTTTTGACCGAGGTTTGGTCGAAATCCAGGATGAAGCCGCGCAGATATCCTCTGCCCTGGCACAAGCCGCTCCCGGAATGCTGGTTGTCGATTATTGTGCGGGGGCTGGCGGGAAGTCTCTCGCAATGACCGCCCACATGGAAAATAGCGGTCAGATTCTTGCCTTTGATATCAGTGAAAGGCGAATGAAGGATATCGCTGTCCGCAAGCGCCGTGCTGCGGCTCATATTATTGAGACAACCCGGTTATCCGGAGATGATCGGGATATCGAGCTTCTTCATCGATTGGAAGGACAGGCAGCCCGGGTTTTTGTGGATGCACCCTGCAGCGGATCCGGAACTTGGCGTCGGCAGCCGGATCGTAAATGGTTTTTTGATAGCAGCAAGCTTTTAGATCTGGCAGATCTGCAAGATGATATCCTCAGACGGGCTTCAAAGCTTGTGGCTCCCGGTGGTCGCCTTATCTACGCAACCTGTTCAATCCTGCGTCAGGAAAATGAAGATCGTATTGAGGCATTTCTTGCAAAGAACACCGAATTCGCCGTCTTGCCAATTGCTGGCATCTGGAAGGAAGCAGGGCTCGGCGGAGAGGCGACGGGCGACTTTCTTAAACTATTGCCTGAAAAAGGCGGAGCAGACGGGTTCTTTACGGCTATTTTGCAGCGGGTGGGATAATTAGTTTTCAAGCTCTGGGCAAATGTGACGATCTGCACCAATCATTACTATTTGGTAGCCTGATGTAACAATTTTGTCCTATAGAAGAATGAAAGAACCCAATTTCGGGAGCCAGATCCATGTCACTACGTCGTTTCTTTGTCATGCTTTATGCCGTTGCGGCAACACAGTTGCTGATGACGCAGGTGGTCTTTGCCATGGGAGGGGATTCTGATTCAACTCAAGTCAGCCCGGCTGCGAGTTCTGAATTTGCCCAGGGGAAGAAGCAGATAGAGAGTAAAGACTGGCAAGGGGCCATTCAGTCTTTTACAACGGTTGTCCGCCGGGAGCCCAAGAATGCCGATGCGTTTAATTACCTTGGCTATGCCAGTCGGCAGCTTGGCAATTATGACAAGGCATTCGGCTATTATAATCAGGCCCTAAGCATCAATCCCAACCATCGGGGTGCCAATGAGTATATTGGTGAAGCTTACTTGAAGACAGGTAATCTCGCAAAGGCAGAAGAACATCTGTCTCGTCTGGATGATATCTGCACATTCGGTTGTGCTGAATATACAATGCTTAAAAGAGCCGTTTCTGATTATAAGCAGAAAAATAGCTGAGTTTTTCGATCAGGCAGAAAGGCGTTTCTGTAGAACGGCACGGGGCAGAAAGAGAGTGACGCATGTTCCGTTACCGGGCTTACTGTCAATACAGACATGACCATTGGATTGTTTGGCGAAACCGAAAACCATGCTCAGACCTAGGCCCGTTCCTTTCCCGATTTCCTTTGTTGTGAAGAACGGCTCGAAGATTTTTTCCAGAATATCGGACTCAATGCCTTCTCCTGTATCGGTGACTGATACGGAGACATAATTCCCTGCCGGAAAATCACAGCAATCATGTTCATGATCTCCAGATCCCTGGATATGATTATGCGTTTCGATCAGCAGGCTCCCTCCACTTGGCATGGCATCCCGGGCGTTGTTGGCAAGATTGAGAATAGCATTTTCCAGCTGCCCCGGATCTGTATGGGCAGGCCAAAGCCCCTCCGGATGCCGGACGGTAATATCAATATCCTCACCAAGGCTGCGGCCGATCAGGGAGACGATACCAGACAGGCCCTCCCGAAGATCTACATTGGTGGGTTGCAGGCGTTGTTTTCGGGAATAGGATAAAAGCTGCTGTGTAAGCTCCGCCCCGCGCATGGTTGCCCGCTCCAGATTGTCGAGCAAAGGCACAAGATTTTCACTATTCTCTGGTAGAACATCGCGCATCAGCTCCGTGTTGCCCAGAAGAACGGCCAGCAGGTTGTTGAAATCGTGAGCGATACCGCCGGTTAGGCGACCGATTGCCTCCATTTTTTGAGCTTGCTGCAGTTGTTCTTCGACCTGTTTACGACTGGTGATGTCACGACCAACTCCCCGATAGCCGACGAACTCTTCACTGTGGTTGAAAATCGGCTTTCCGGATACGGAGAAATGACGGCGAGTGCCGTCGGGGAGGATGTAAACAGTGTGAAGATCCTTGAAGCTTTCGTAATTATCCGGGTCCTCGATCAGGGTGTACCAGTTCTCGGTTCCTTCGAAAACGTCACTTAGTTTTTCGAAAGGATAACCGATCACTT
Source organism: Alphaproteobacteria bacterium UBA6062 (assembly GCA_002428885.1). Lineage (GTDB taxonomy): Bacteria > Pseudomonadota > Alphaproteobacteria > Sneathiellales > Sneathiellaceae > Sneathiella. The sequence continues at coordinate 4,773 of DIYE01000184.1, read as the reverse complement.
CTTCCGGCGGTCTCCCGGACAACTGCATGCCGAGTTCTGAAACATAACTGATGGTCATCTTCTGATCCATCTCCCACATCCAGTCGGACGCTGTTTCCGTGAAATCCCTGAACATCTCGCGGTTCTTCATGAGCTCCATTTCCGCGATTGCCTGCTTGGTGACATCTGTATAGGTGGCGAGCAGGCCGCTTCCGTCAATCCAGCGGGCTTCAATATCAAGGATGGTTCCGTTCGGGCGCGTTCGTTGAAAATGCAGGTAAGGGGTGTCTTTTAAAAGCTGAACCCATTCCTGATAGACAGTATCTGTATCCTCGCTGGAATATTCCCCGTTTTTGACAAGATGATTTATGAGTTGCCGATATGTCGTGCCGACACTTCCGAGATTTACAGGCACTTCCAACAACTCGTGGAATCTGCCATTTGTCAGTTGGACTTTATACTCACTATCAATAAGCAAAATACCCTGATGAGAGCTGTCCAGAACCTGAGCAATGAGTTCGTTGGTTTCCGCCAGGAGTTGCTCCGCATTGCGGCGACGCCTGATTTCAGCTCTGTTATCAATGACACCGACAAACCAGCGCTTCAGGCCCCAGATAATATTAACACTCGCAGGGGCGTAGAAGACAACGCTGCTGAAGCGGGCCGGGATCTCTCCTACCAGGGCTTCAAATTCCGGACGTAGAGGGGTACTCATAATATAATGGAAGATGAGACCAATGATTGCCAGGGCAAGGCCGGAAGCCACAAGGAACAGGTTGAGATCGTGAAAGACATCCTTCCTGAAGTGAAGCAGGAGGGTGAAAAGGATGGCAGTAATAATAGCCAGTTCTGCAAGCTCTGTACTGAAATACGCCACGCTCAAATTCTCTAACACTCAGCTGATGGGCAGCTGGAAAAAAACTGTTCACGAATACTTTACTCGGCATCCTCTAATAGCTTGGAGAGAGGGCTGAGTAAAGAGCTGTTTCCGCAACGTAAACGGGTCCTTTTGTGTCTGGGCTTCATGCGCTTTTGTCAAAAGTCCGGATCGGTCCGAAAAGAGGGCACAAACCCTCTGGACATTGAAATAAAGTGCCGTTAAACACCGTCTATGAAAAACAGCATTCTGATCATTGACTTTGGAAGTCAGGTCACCCAGCTTATCGCGCGCCGGGTCCGCGAGGCGGGGGTCTACAGCGAAATCGTTCCTTTTAATACAGCGGCCGAAAAGCTCGACGATTTTACGCCGAGCGGGATTATCCTGTCCGGTGGTCCGGCATCTGTTATTGGTGATGAGACACCACGGGCACCGGAGAAGGTGTTTCAGATGGGTCTCCCGGTTCTCGGCATCTGTTATGGTCAGCAGACCATGTGCGCTCAACTAGGGGGCAGGGTGGAAGCGCCGGACCACAGAGAGTTTGGCCGGGCCATGCTGGACATCAAACAGGAATGCGAACTTTTTGATGGTGTCTGGGACGTTGGCAGCAGCAACCAGGTCTGGATGAGTCACGGTGATACAGTCACAGAGATCCCGGCCGGGTTTGAGACGGTAGCCACCTCGAAAGGCGCCCCTTTTGCAGTCATTGCCAATGCGGACAAGAAATTCTATGGCGTTCAATTCCATCCGGAAGTTGTCCATACCCTGAAAGGGGAGAAACTTCTGTCCAATTTTGTTCACAAAATCTGCGGTCTGTCCGGCGACTGGACCATGGCCGCCTTCAAGGATCAGGCGATTGAAGCCATCCGCAGGGAGGTTGGTAAAGGCAAAGTGATTTGCGGTCTTTCCGGTGGTGTTGACAGTTCCGTTGCGGCGGTTCTGATCCATGAAGCCATTGGCGATCAACTCACCTGTGTTTATGTGGATAATGGTCTGATGCGGGCTGGAGAATCTGAACAAGTAGTTTCCTTGTTCCGGGATAAATACAATATTCCACTGATCCACCGGGATGCTTCGGAACAGTTTCTGACGGAACTGGAAGGCGTTGATGATCCTGAAACCAAACGCAAAACCATTGGTCGCATCTTTATTGATGTCTTTGATGAGGAAGCCGGAAAAATCGGCGGTGCGGAATTCCTGGCACAGGGAACGCTTTATCCGGATGTGATTGAATCTGTTTCCTTTGCGGGCGGCCCCAGTGTCACCATCAAATCCCATCATAATGTAGGTGGTTTACCGGAAAGAATGAATCTCAAACTGCTGGAGCCGTTCCGGGAGTTGTTCAAGGATGAGGTTCGGGATCTTGGTCGGGAACTGGGCATGGCATCGGAGCTGGTTGACCGGCATCCTTTCCCGGGACCAGGATTGGCTATTCGTGTGCCCGGTGCAATCAGCCGGGATCGCCTGGATATCCTCCGCAAAGCGGATGTGATCTATCTGGAAGAGATCCGTAACGCTGGTCTGTATGATAAAATCTGGCAGGCTTTTGCCGTCCTGCTTCCCGTTCGTACAGTCGGCGTCATGGGGGATAACAGGACATATGATTATGTCTGTGCCTTGCGTGCGGTGACATCAACTGACGGTATGACGGCAGACTATTATCCCTTTGATCATGATTTTCTTGGGCGCGTTTCAACCCGGATTATCAATGAAGTTCAAGGCATTAACAGAGTGGTCTATGACACCACATCAAAGCCTCCGGGAACCATTGAGTGGGAATAATCTGGCTGCATGTGATCACGGCTTGCGGGGCTGTCCTTCTGGGCGGTTATAATCTGTGGGCTGAGAAGGGGACAGCGCATCATAAGTTTATCGGGCGGTTTTGGATCCTGCTGATGGGGATTACCGCAATGGTGTCTTTTGAAATTACTGAATTGCAGCCCAGCCGTTATAGCTGGATCCATCTCTTATCGGCATGGACACTTCTGTCCTTAGGCATTGCTTTATGGGCAGCGCGTACCGGACGGATCATTACCCACAAAAGGTTTATGATCGGCACATATGTCGGGGCCTTTATCGCCGGAGCCTTTGCTTTGGCGCCAGGGCGTTTTCTCAGTCATGTATTCGGCTACAGTTAGGGGTCTGATTCTAGCCAGCCTCTCAAAAAGAGGCGGAGCTTTTTTGACTTTCGTCAATTCTTTTTGCGATATTCTCAGCGACATCATGCCAGCCGAATTGCCGGGCGGCATGTAGAGCGCGGTGGAGGCCGCAAGTTTCGATCAGGTTTTTGGCAATTGCTACTTTGTCACTCTCAGGGTATGTGCTGGCCATACTTTTACTCCCAGCGCTAAACGCTACTGTCATGAAGATAGAATAAACTCATGAAAATTAGGTAAAAATGGAATATGTCGACCGATCACAGAATTTAAGGTCATTTTTGGACATTAGAAAACTTGAATTTATGGGCGGTTTATGGCATACTCCATCCATTGGTTAAATGTCCCCTGCGAAACATATCTGTGTATGTTCCCTTTTAGGGTTAGGTGGGGAGAAATGGCAGTTAATCAATAGATACCGATGTCAAGGACGCGATCCTGTGATCACCGTAACAGGCGCGCCGACCGGATATATGGATGAACCTTCTGGACGCTTCACAACCAGCGCCGTGCCTGAAATAGAGACATCCCATCCGGGCTATGAGAATTGACACCGCGAGGGTTGAAGGAAGGAATTGCGGCCAGGCTTTTAGCGGACCGTCCTTTTAGAAAATCTTTGTCACGCCCCGGGAGTTATCCTTGGACGAAATTTTTTGCGCCCGCTATTTGCTTTTTGTCAGGAAAAAGGCCCAAAGAACTGATAGAGCAGAGCAATAATCAAGGCAATTCCCAACCAGAGAGCGATGTTCCGCAGCATAACGGATGAACCGGACTTACGCGCGTAATAGAGGAAGCTCGGAAATATCAAGACAGCGCACATAACAAGCGCGACAAGTTGAAGAATACTAAACTGGTCCATGCCCTTTTATCTCCCTATTTTACCTCTATGTAATGTCAATCAAGGCTCGTAAAAAGACCTGATGGATAAACTGAGTCAAGGTTGCTCTCTCGAAAGGGGTATTTTTTACGAATTTACGGCCTAATATCCGGTAAGATCAATTGCCTTCCTTTCGCAGGCAGTTTATTTTATCCGCCAATTTAAAGAAAACTGGAGTTTTTTGTGTCCGATATTTTCAGTGAAGTGGATGAAGAGGTCCGTAAGGACAAGTCCGTCGAACTCTGGAACCGTTATGGCAAATACGTGATTGCGGGCTCTATTTTGATTGTGGCGGCAACGGCTTCCGTTGTCGGATGGAAGAATTACCAGCTTTCTGAATCCCAGGCGCAAGGCGCTCAGTTCCAGAAAGCGACGACCCTGGTTGGAGAGCAGAAATTTGATGATGCCGCTGCGGCATTCTCCCTTCTTGCGGAAGATGGCAGTGCAGGCTATCAGGCCCTCGCAAGTCTCCGCCAGGCCAGTGCTCTGGTTCAGGCAGGTAAAGGCGATGAAGCCGTTCAGGTTTATGATGCTCTCGCCGCCAATCCGAATGTTGATGCAGAATTCAGTGCCATCGCAAAGGTGATGGCTGGTTACTATCTGTTGAATAAAGGGTCGACGGAAGAGGTCCGAAAGCGGGTTTCTGATATGGAAGGTGCCGATCATATCTGGTCGGCAACGGCCAGGGAACTCTTGGCTCTCAGCGATCTGAAAGACGGAAAGGTTGAAGAGGCAAGAACAAAGCTCAAAGCGCTTCAGGAAGATGCTTCGGCCCCCTCCGGTGTCAAGCAGCGTGCAGGCGATCTTCTGACCGCACTGAAAAACAGGTAACGGAAATAATCGGAAACCGGCGAAACCGGGGGGCTTGGTGTGACGAAACGTGT
>DIYE01000349.1 GCA_002428885.1 Alphaproteobacteria bacterium UBA6062 | reverse complement strand
TACTCCCCCTTCCGCACCAAAAGATGACAACTGTGGCAGGAGATCGCACCGATATCGCGAGCAGTCTTGGCAGTCACTTACGACCCTTTCAATTCTGCAAGCCGCGTCCAGAGGGCTTTTCGGTCCAGCACCATATAGGCGGCAACGGTGGCAACCACCATGGAAACAAAGGCAAAGAGTGAAATGCCCACGCTGACATCGGCAAAATCCCCAAGCTTCACAAAAGCAACCATAATTCCTAGAATAAAGATCTCCGCCATGGCCCAGGGCCTTAAATGTTCAAGGGTTCTAATCTGTGTTTCCGGAAAAGCCGGTAGTCTGCCCAGTTTCATAGGCAACAGAATGCTGACCAGAAATGCCAGCACCAGAAGCGGCGCCAAGGCGCTCGAAATCAGAACAAGAATACCCAGTGCCCAAAAGGGAGAATAGAGAAATTCCAGCGCACCATCGATCAGGCGATTGGTCTGCAGGTTGCCGTTCATCTCGAAAATCAGGATTGGAAACAGGTTGGCCAGCAAAAAGAAAACCAAACCGGCCACTGCGAAGGCCAGCGAACGATCAAGGCTGTTTTTCTGATAGCGAAATAAAATCGCCCCGCACCTGACACAACTCCCGACATCGCCTGCTTTTAACTGCGTGATCTCATGCAGCAAATCACATTCCGGGCAGGCACGGTGTGTCTCAACCGGCAGGCTTGCACTGTCTAAAGGATCGGTAATAGCTGCACCTTTGTTCCGAGATCGGTCACTCCCTTTAGGATAGAGCGACTCGCTGTATTTTCACAACATTTGAGTTAAGATCATCTTACATCAGGCGCGTTCCGGCGAACGGGATTTGTATAATTTATCACTGTAAATATATAAAATAACTTAATATACACATATTATTTGTAAAAATAACCTGTTTGCACTTGTGATCCCTCTGAAAACTCGTTACCCGTTGAGTCACAAGATACCCGTTTTCATGCCTCAATAGCGAGACCGGCCCCGTATGACAGGATCCAGATTAACCCACCTCCGGCAACTTGAAGCCGAAAGCATCCATATTTTCCGGGAAGTGGCGGCTGAGTTTGAAAAGCCTGTCATGCTTTATTCTATCGGGAAAGATTCATCCGTTCTGTTGCATCTTGCCAGAAAGGCCTTCTATCCCTCCCCTATTCCGTTTCCGCTTCTTCATGTGGACACCACCTGGAAATTCCGGGAAATGATCGAATTCCGCGACCAGATCACCAAGGAATACGGTTTGGATTTGCTGGTACATATTAATCAGGACGGCGTGGAGAAAGGCATCGGTCCATTTACACACGGCTCCGCCCTGCATACGGATGTCATGAAAACCGAAGCCTTAAAACAAGCGCTCAATCACTATAAATTTGATGCCGCTTTTGGCGGTGCAAGACGTGATGAGGAAGCGTCTCGGGCCAAAGAAAGAGTATTTTCTTTCCGTTCCGAAAATCACCGCTGGGATCCAAAAAACCAGCGGCCGGAGCTTTGGAACCTCTATAATGCGCGGGTTCGCGGTGGGGAAAGCATCCGGGCTTTCCCGCTCTCCAACTGGACTGAATTGGATATCTGGCAATATATCTATCTTGAGAATATCCCGATCGTCCCTCTCTATTTCGCCAAGGAACGCCCGGTTGTTGAACGGGATGGCATGCTGATCATGGTGGATGATGACCGGATCCCGCTGGAAGCCGGTAAAAAGCCCGAGATGAAATCCGTACGTTTCAGGACACTCGGCTGCTACCCATTGACCGGCGCGGTTGAATCAACCGCTGCGACCCTTCCGGAAATTATCCAGGAAATGCTGGTCGCCCGCACATCAGAGAGGCAGGGACGATTGATCGACAAGGATCAGGCCGGATCGATGGAGAAGAAAAAACAGGAGGGCTATTTCTAATGGGCAATCCGGCAATTACATCCTCATCCGATCTGGATCAGTATCTCAAATCCCAGGAAGATAAAGGCATGCTGCGCTTTATCACCTGCGGCAGTGTGGATGACGGCAAGAGCACCCTGATCGGGCGGCTTCTGTGGGATTCAAAACTGCTCTTTGAAGATCAGCTTGCCACCCTGACGGCCGAAAGCAAGAGGGTCGGCACTCAAGGTGGAGACATTGACTATGCGCTCCTTCTGGACGGCCTTCAGGCAGAACGGGAGCAAGGCATCACCATTGACGTCGCTTATCGGTTTTTCGCAACCGACAAGCGCAAGTTCATTGTGGCGGATACGCCTGGTCATGAGCAATATACCCGGAATATGGTAACTGGCGCTTCAACGGCGGACCTGGCAGTTATTCTGGTTGATGCGCGTAAAGGCATTCTGACTCAGACCATGCGTCACAGCTTTCTGGTCTCTCTGCTCGGGATCAAACAGGTGGTTCTGGCGGTCAACAAGATGGATCTGGTCGAGTATGATCAGGAAATCTTTGAAACGCTGCTCGGCGACTATGAAGCCTTCGCTGCTCAGTTAGGTTTCGATGCCATTCAGGCTATTCCGCTGTCGGCTCTCGAAGGAGATAATATCACTTCGGTCAGCGATAAAACACCCTGGTATCGCGGCCCGACCCTGCTGGATCATCTTGAAACCGTTGGTATCGATGAAGATCGGGAAGGGAAACCCTTCCGACTGCCTGTTCAATGGGTCAATCGACCCAACCTGGACTTCAGGGGCTTTTCAGGCACCATTGCCAGCGGCAGCATTAAAGTCGGTGACGGGATCGTTGAACCGGCTTCCGGCCGGACAAGCACCGTAAAGGAGATTGTGACATTGGACGGCAACCTGGACGAAGCATTTGCCGGCCAGGCTGTGACGATTACCCTAACGGATGAGATTGATATCAGCCGCGGCGATATGCTGTGCTCCCTGCAACACCGTCCTGCCACCGCGGATCAGTTCGAAGCGAAACTCGTCTGGATGACGGAAGAGGAACTGCTCCCCAGCCGGAACTACATTCTTAAACTGGGAACCAGCACGACAACGGCCCGGGTCAGCGCCCTTAAATACAAGGTCAATGTGAATACGCTGGAACGGATGGCAGCCAAAACCCTGTCCCTCAATGAGATCGGTATCTGTAACCTGGCGCTGGATAAAGCCATTTCCTTCGACCCTTACGCAGATAACAGGGAAACCGGTTCTTTTATCCTCATTGACCGCTTTACCAATGCAACGGTCGGTGCCGGCGTGATTGATTTTGCGCTGAGACGCGCTGACAACATTCACTGGCAGTCCGTTGATATTCATAAAGAAGCTCGTTCCAGTCAAAAGGGACAGAAGGCTTCCGTGCTGTGGTTTACCGGTCTGTCAGGCTCAGGCAAGTCAACGATCGCCAATCTGGTTGAGAAAAAACTCCATTCCCTTGGCAAGCATACTTATCTGCTGGACGGCGACAATGTGCGGCATGGCCTTAATAAGGATCTCGGTTTTACTGATGCGGACCGGGTGGAAAATATCCGCCGGGTTGGTGAAACAGCAAAACTGTTTGTGGATGCCGGACTGATCACCCTTGTTTCCTTTATCTCTCCCTTCCGAAGCGAACGGCAGATGGCCCGCGGCCTACTGGAAGATGGTGAGTTTCTGGAAGTTTTCGTCGATACGCCTCTGGAAGTCTGTGAAGAGCGGGATATCAAAGGCTTGTATGCTAAAGCCCGAGCCGGTGAAATCAAGAACTTCACAGTAATAGATTCTGCGTATGAACGGCCGGAAAATGCCGAGATTACAATTGAGGGCGCAAGCCAGCCTCCGGAAGAGTCTGCTGACGCCATTATTCAATATCTGAAATCCGAAGGTTTTATCTAGAATCAGAATCAGGGACTTGTCACTGGCAAGTCCCATTTTTGAAGAGCTCCCTGCTCAAAATCTGAGAGTGCTTACTGGATTCTGGTTGCAAGAACCTTGACGCCCGCTAGTCCGAATGCAATGGCAAATATGCCTTCAAACCACCGCCTTGTTTTAAGATAAAGGCGAGTCATTGGTTTTGAGGAAAATAAAATCGCGTATCCGTGAAAAACTAAAACGCTTTGAAGGCCAACAGCAGCAATAACAATCACCAAATCGCCATAGGCCGCGCCCGGCGGGATACCAAGGGAATATAGTGAACCGAAAAACAATATAGCCTTCGGGTTCGTTATATGAAGCAATAATCCCTTTGAAAATAATGTGGCTCCGCGTCCAGATAGCGGCTTCACAGTAGCATCTTCTGAAGAAAATGCAGACCGGGCAGATTTGTAGGCAAGAAATAGTAGATAAGCTGCCCCAAAATACCGAATAACTTCAAAAACCCAGACATTTGCCAACATCAGCGCCCCCAAGCCAAGCGCTGCCGCAACCGACCACGTAAGCGAGCCGGTAGTAATTCCGAAGGCCAGCAGCAGGCCGGAAGCCCGACCGGAAGCCATAGACGTCCCGGCAATTGCCAGTGTTGCAGGTCCGGGGCTCGCACTGGCAATAAAGGCTGCCATCAAGATCAGGGGAAGGTCGATTTCTGTGAACATATTTTAGGAATCCGCGTGCTTGGGCACTCTTTTCGTAACAGCTTCCGAGAACCGGATCAATGACGGCATCAACCAAATATGCGTAAATCAGCCGTTTCTCAAAAGAGACAGAAGATATGCGCCATACCCGCTTTTCATCAGCGGGGCGGCGAGTTCTTCCAATTGATCACCGGTAATATAACCGCGCTGGTAAGCGATCTCTTCCGGACAGGCGACTTTCAATCCCTGCCGCTTTTCGATGGTCTGAACAAAAGCGGAGGCATCCATTAAATGGTCATGGGTCCCTGTATCCAGCCAGGCGCTTCCCCGCCCCAAATGCTCCATATGGAGCTGGCCCTTCTCCAGGTAAAGGCGGTTTAAATCCGTAATCTCCAACTCACCTCGGGCGCTGGGCTTCAGATCCTTGGCAAGATCAACAACCTGGTTGTCGTAGAAATACAAACCGGTAATAGCAAAATTTGATTTAGGGTTTGTCGGTTTTTCTTCCACACCGATGACACGTCCCTGGCGGTCAAATTCCGCAACGCCGTAAGCCTCCGGATTAGAGACATGATATCCAAAGATCGTTGCCCCTTCTGTCCGATCGGCAGCGCTTTTCAGAAGTTTCGTGAATTGTGTGGCATAGAAAATATTGTCGCCCAGAATAAGAACGGAGGGATCATCACCGATATGCTCTTCGCCAATAACAAAGGCCTGGGCCAGGCCGTCCGGCGACGGTTGCACAGCGTAGGAAATATTAATCCCCCATTTTTGCCCGTCTCCCAGCAACCGCTGGAACAAAGATTGTTCTTCCGGCGTGGTGATAATCAGAATATCCCGAACCCCGGCCAACATCAGCGTGGTCAGCGGATAATAAATCATCGGCT
>DIYE01000083.1 GCA_002428885.1 Alphaproteobacteria bacterium UBA6062 | reverse complement strand
TTCAAAGGTGACACCGGTTGCCTGAATATCATGTGCGAAAATAGCACCCAGCTGATCGTTGCGGACCTTGCCCACATAATTGCTGTGTCCCCCAAGAGAGGCCACACCCGCCGCAGTATTACCGGCGGAGCCGCCGGATATTTCCACGGCGCTCCCCATTTTTGCATAGAGATCTTCTGCCCGAGCCTCGTCAATCAGGTTCATGGAGTTTTTGACCAGCCCTTCGGCGTCCAGAAAACTGTCATCAATCCGGCTGATGACATCCACGATGGCGTTACCGATACAGGTGGTGTCAAATTTATAATCGGGCATAAAAATCCTCGTCTTGCCTGGGCGGTAAAGTGATTGCCGTGGGGAGTATAGTGCGGGAAAAGCCTGTGGCAAGGTAAGGCTGTACTTTCCTGCCGTTTTTTGCCAACAATGGGGTATGCAGGAACTGATAAAAATGACTGCCGTAGAAGCAGTTGAAAAGCTGAAGGCGGGCGACGTATCCCCGCTGGAGCTTGTAGAGGCCGCAGAAGCCAGGATTCTAGACACGGATGATGCGGTTAATGCCTTGCCGGTCCGTTGCTTTGACAGGGCCAGAGCTCATGCGAAATCCATAATGGACAATCCGCCTGAAGAAGGCAGCAGATCACTGCATGGTTTGCCGATTGCCATCAAGGATCTCACACCGGTAGAAGGTGTCCGTTTTACGCTGGGCTCCCCGATTTTCGCCGATCAGATCGCTGAGCAGTCGGATATTATGGTGAAGCGGCTGGAAGAAAAGGGCGGCATCGTTGTCGCGAAAGCCAATACACCGGAATTTGGAGCCGGCGCACAGACTTTCAACGAGGTCCTTGGAACGACGACAAACCCTTTTGATACGCGTATGACGCCGGGTGGTTCATCTGGTGGTTCTGCGGCGGCACTGGCCGCCGGACAGGTCTGGCTGGCTCAAGGGAGTGATCTTGGCGGCAGTTTACGTATTCCGGCGAGTTTTACCGGTGTCGTCGGCTTGCGACCGTCACCGGGCCGCTGTGCGCATGGTCCCTCTCCCCTGCCGTTCGGTTTAGGGGCTGTTGAAGGACCCATGGGGCGGACCGTTGCCGATGTTGCCCTGATGCTGGATATGATGGTTGGTGAGCATCCGGTGGACCCTATCAGCCTTCCGGCACCTGCCTATTCTTATCTCGACAAAGTAAAAGAACCGACGGCATTCGGAAAAGTCGCCTATAGCCCTGATCTGGGGCAGTGCCCGATGGATCCGGAAATTGCGGAGATCTGTGCCAACGCTGCAAAAGCCTTTGTAAACTATACCAAAGGCGTTGAAGAAGACTGCTTCGATCTGTCCGAAGGCGATATGATCTTTCAGACCCTCCGGGCGGCTCAGTTTGCAGCAGCTCATGCGCCGAAACTGGAAAGCCACCGGGATTTACTGAAGCCGGATGTGATCTGGAATATTGAGGCGGGTCTGGCGCTCACAGCGGATGATATCGGACGGGCTCAGCGGGCGCAGGGCGCGCTCTATGCCAGTGTTGCCCGGTTCTTTGAGACTTATGATCTGCTGATCGCTCCGACCGTGATGGTACCGCCTTTTGATCATACGATCCGATCTCTCTCCGAAGTGGGTGGGGTCAAGTTTGATAATTATGTCGCTTGGCTGGCCATGACCTATTTGCTAACCAATACCAGTTGTCCTGTTATTTCTGTGCCGTGCGGCTTTACGAAATCCGGATTGCCGGTTGGTTTGCAGATTATGGCGCCGCCGCATCGGGAAGATCTGGTTCTGCAGGCTGCGTCTGCTTTCGAGGCAGATCATGATTATGTGAAAGCCGTTCCGGTTGACCCGGTCGTCCGGGCCGGATAGCAGGAAAAGATTGCACTTGGCGGCCCGGCAGCCTACATGTGCAGGTAATTCTTTATCGTCTGTTTGGGGGGCAACTGCGTGATTGACGCCATTAGTAAATCCATTTCGCAAATGAGCGATCCGGCTTTCAGGTCCGTTGTTCTGAAATCCTTGCTCTATTCCGTGATCGCACTGGTCATTTCCTTTATCGTTATTCTGCAGTTGATCGGCCTTATTCCGCAGTCGGACTGGGATTGGGTCAATACGGTTGTGAGTTGGATGACCGGGGTTGGCGCGTTCATCGCGGCAGTGTTCCTATTTCCGCTGACCATGAGTGCAGTGATCGGTCTTTTCCTGGATGATATTGCCGATGCGGTTGAGGAAAAGCATTATCCGCAGGACCCCAAAGCCCGACCTGTCCCTCTCTGGTCTTCCGTGTATGACGCTCTCAAATTTTTTGGGGTTATCATTCTGTGTAATCTGCTGGCTTTACCGCTTTACCTGATTCCGGTTGTTAATCTGTTCGTTTATTATGTGCTGAACGGATATCTGCTCAGCCGGGAATTTTTTCAGCAGGTTGCTGTCCGGCATCATGATATGAAAGAAGTAACGCGGCTGCGCAAAATTGACGGATTTGAATTGTTCCTGGTAGGTGTCGCAGTAGCCTTCTGCATGACAATTCCAATCCTTAACCTGATTATTCCGATTATTGCCACAGCGACGATGGTTCATCTTTATAAAGCCCGGGCCCGTAAAGGGGGCGCATCAACGGATCTGGATGTGACATGAAGCAGAAGAGTATCCTGTTTCTCTTCCCCTGTATGCTGTTGTTGACCGCTTGCGGGGCGACGACGTCTTCTTCGAAAACCGAGGAAGAGCAGGAAATCGCGAAGATCGCGCGGGAAATAAAGAAACCTGAAGCAGAAAAAGTTGCTGCCTTGCCTTCAAGATCGCCCGCCCGGGAAGTAGAACCGGAGCCGGAAAAGCCGGTACAGCAAAAAGATCTTCCCAAGGTTGATGTCCTGATGGGAAAGACAGTTGCGGAAATCGAAGCGGTTTTTGGTAAGCCAAATCTGCGCCGCAAGGACCGTCCGGCTGAGGTCTGGCAGTATCTGACGGGAGAATGTGCCCTGCATCTGATTTTCTATCCGGAGGCAGACAGAAAGAGCGGTAAGCTCACCGTTCAACATATTGCCATGAATGATCGCAAGAAAGCGGTGACGGCTGATGCCACCATCTGTTTTGGCAGTCAGCTTAAAAAAGTCGGGGATGATCAGGTGGAAACCCTGAGTTAGGGAGTGGCCTTAGGCCGCTATCGTTTTTCCTTTGAATGAGCAAAGATCTTCGACAATGCAGACCGGGCAATCCGGTTTGCGGGCTTTGCACACATATCGTCCATGCAGGATCATCCAGTGATGAGAATCCCGGAGATATTCTTTAGGGATAACCTTCGCCAGTTTCTTTTCGACGTCCAGCGGGGTCTTTCCCTTGGCCATGCCGGTCCGGTTCCCTAGCCTGAAAAGATGAGTGTCAACGGCGATGGTTGGCTGTCCGAAGGCGATATTCAGAACCACATTGGCTGTTTTGCGACCGACCCCG
>DIYE01000277.1 GCA_002428885.1 Alphaproteobacteria bacterium UBA6062 | reverse complement strand
CAATAAGCCACGAAGTGGCTCGTTTTGAACCATTGCGGAACTGTATAATGCCCCCACATCAGAACCCGATCAAGCGCGCGCGTCGCGACGGTTAGCTCATCCCGGCTCTTGGCACGGATAGCATGTTCTATGAGGGCGTCCACCGCTTCGCTTTTTAACCCGGCAATGTTACGGCCGCCCTGAATGTCAGCCGATTTTGACCCCCACCAGTCCCGTAATCCGACACCCGGAAAAGCCGGTTGGGAAAGACGGCGGACAATGATGTCAAAATCAAAAGACTGAAGGCGGTTTTGCCAACTGGCGGCATCCAGGATACGGATGCGGGCATCAACGCCGATGCGCTCCAGATTGCGGATATAGGGGTTGATGATGCGGGTGAAAGAATTTTCAAAGAGCAGAAATTCCATGGTCATCTGCTCCCCGTTTTTGTTGACCAGTTTTTTATCGCGGATCACCCATCCTGCTTCTTTGAGCTCTTTAAGAGCTGCGCGGATCTGGCTTCTGATCTTTCCGTTTCCGCTAGAGACAGGCGGGCGATGCATTTCTCCAAACACGGCATCCGGAATTTTGCCGCGCCAGGGTTTCAGCAGTGCCAGTTCCTCATCAGAAGGTTTGCCGTTCGCTTTCATATCGGAATTTTCAAAAACCGAGGTGAGCCGTTCGTAACTGTTATAAAACAGGTTTTTATTGGTCCATTCAAAATCGAACATCCGGGCAAGGGCCCGTCTCACCCGAGGATCTTTAAACTGATCCCGGCGGGTATTGAAAAAGAAAGCCTGATACCCGGTGAGGGAGGCGTCTTTAAGGACCCCCCGTTTGATGAGGCCTTTCTGCACAGCGGGTTTGCCATCATATTCGGTTGCCCAGCTGCGGGAAGTGAATTCCTCCCGGAAATCATATTCACCGGCGAAGAAGGCTTCCGTAGCGATGGTCCTGTCCCGATAGTAATCCACCCGAATGGTATCAAAATTATACCGGCCTTTGTGAACCGGCAGATTTTCGGCCCAGTGATTTTTGACCCTTTCATAAGTGACGGCCCTGCCCGGATCCACTTTGACCATACGATACGGTCCAGACCCCAGAAGCGGAGTCATGGTTGTTTCCTTGAAGGTCCGGTCTTTAAAGCTTTGCTTTGAAAGGATCGGCATCTCGGCAATCAGAAGCGGCAGACCTCGCGTCAGGGCACCTTCGCGGAAGTCGAAACGGATTTTATCTTCTGCGAGGATGATCGGCTGTTTGATATCCCGGAACCGCTGCCGATAGCGCGGATGTCCCTCTTCATTGAGGATGTTGAAGGTATAGGCGACATCCTCCGCCGTGATGGGGGATCCGTCATGGAAAACGGCGCTTTTGCGGAGCGTGAATTCCACCCACCGTCCGTCGTCATCCAGCAAGGCTTCTTTTGCTACCAGTCCATAAACTGCATCCGGTTCATCATAGGACCGGGTCATCAGGCTGGCGAAATTAAAGCTGAGATCACCGCCCTTATCCGCATTGAGAACTTCGTATTTTCCCTTGAGGATGAAGGGGTTGACGCTGTCAAAGCTGTTGAGGTTGCGAATTCTGATCAGCCCGCCTTTGGGAGCGTCCGGATTGACATAGTCGAAATGCCTGAAATCCGCCTCATATTTCAGATCCCCAAAGCTGGACAAGCCATGGGTTCGAATATCGTCTGCAAGGGTCGGGCCTGCCGCAATGGAAAGAGCCAGAGCTGTGACCAGGCCAGCCTGAATAGAAATGGCACGCATTCTAGTTCTTTGCCTTGCGGATTTTCTTCATATTCTCTTCAAGCGCTTTGGCTTTTTCCGGATCGATCCACCAGGCTGTAATATCCGGTCCTTCGGATGGGTTGATGTCTGTCTTGCCGAACTTGTTCCAGTAAGCGATCCGGTCATAGGCCGCCGTAAATTGCGGAATGACATAGAAATTCCAGCTAAGAACCCTGTCCAAGGCACGGGCGGCCGGTTTCAGGCTTTCATAATCCGGTGCGGCAATCAGGTTTTCGATCAGGGCATCCACGACCGGGTTATCAATGCCCATCACATTACGGCTGCCGGGGCGTTTGCCAGCGGCGCTGCCCCAGAATTCCCGCTGCTCATTGCCGGGACTGATGGACTGCCAGAAGGTTGAGGTGATCATATCGAAATCGTAATTACGGATTCGCTCGGTATATTGAGCGGTGTCAACGACCCTGGTCGTTGCCGTTACACCCAGTTTTTCAAGACTTTTAATAAAGGGCCCAACGATCCTGAGAGAATTCTGGTCATACATCAGGAACTCGATTTCCAGGGGCTTGCCGCTTTTAGGGTTGATCAGTTTCCCGTCTTTGACATTCCAGCCTGCGTCTTTCAGGATTTTCTTGGCCTGGCGCAGGGATTTGCGGTTGCGGCCACTGCCGTCGGTCACCGGATTGGTAAAGGCGGGGCCAAAGACTCGCGGTGGAAGCTGATCCTTAAAAGGCTCCAGGATTTTCAACTCTTCTGGCCCCGGCTCGCCTGAGGCGGCCATGACGGAATTATAATAGAAGCTGTTTGTCCGCTTATATTGGTTGTAGAAGATGTTTTTGTTTAGCCATTCGAAATCAAAGGCATAATTCAGGGCTTCACGTAGGGCAGCATCCTGGAATTTCTCTTTGCGGAGATTATAGGCAAAGCCCTGTTGCCCGGCCGGGTTTTTGGTCGGGATCTCTTCTTTAATCACCATTCCGTCTTTAAGGGCCGGAAAATTATAGCCAGTTGCCCAGTTTTTGGCGCTGTTTTCTGCCCGGTAGTCATATTCACCAGCTTTGAAGGCTTCGAGCAAAACAGCCGTATCTCGATAGAAATCATAGCGAATTTCATCGAAGTTATAGCGGCCCTTGTTGATCGGGAGGTCTTTACCCCAGTAATCCTTGACCCGCTCATAAACAATATAGCGGTTGGCCTCAAATTCCTTCACCTTATAGGGACCTGATCCCAGGATCGGCTCCAGAGTTGTTTCCTCGAATGTCCTGTTTTCGAAATGCTTTTTCGACAGAATGGGGAGTAACTGACCAACAATCTGCGGAAGTTCTCTATTGGGCGGTCCTGAAAAATTAAATTTGATGCGACTGGGGGATAGCGCGACGGCTTCGGCCACATTAGCATAATAATAGCGAAAGAGCGGTGTGCCTTTTTCTTTTACCTTTTGCAGGCTGAAGATCAGATCTTCCGACGTGATCGGGGTTCCGTCATGGAAGCGGGCCTCGGGATGCATGTTAAATATCGCGAAGCTGAGATCCTCTGCAACCTCGACCGTTTTGGCAACCAGCCCATATTCTGTGCTGGGATCATCACCCGGTTGAGCCATCAGTGTCAGGAAAGTGAGGCCAAGCCCGCGCGCCGAATTGCCACGGGAAATATAGGGGTTGAGATTATCAAAGCCGCCAATCGCCGATAATCTGAGTGTCCCGCCCTTGGGCGCATCCGGATTGACATAGTCCAGATGTTTGAAATCAGGTCCGTATTTCAGGGGGCCGGCAAGAGACAGTCCATGTGATTTGACCGTTTTGACCGTATCGGCGAAAGAAAGAGAGGCTGTGCACCCGAAGGCGACAAGAGCGATGGCAGAGGCTTTCAGAATTCCCATTATTTCCCTGTCAGTCGATTATCCGTAATCGACTGTAAACATGGGATGAAACGGGAAAGACATCAAGGATTAATCCTGTTTTTGCCTCTCAACTCCCTGCGAGATGGGCGAGAGCATCCTTATGAAGAGTTTCATTGCCGGATGCCAGAACATAACCGGGGTTGGTCAGTGTCAGAGGATTACCGTCCCAGTCGGAGATGACGCCGCCGGCATTTTCGACAATTGGTACCAGGGCACAATAATCGAAGGGTTTCATATCAAAGTCTGCGACAATATCGATAAAACCATGGGCAAGCAGTCCATAGGCATAACTGTCATACCCAAAGCGCTTGCGGGCAACCCCATCCAGCAATTGCTGGTAATCGTCTCCGCGATCGCTGTAAAGCAACTCAATCCCCCAGGAGAAAAGAGAGGCTTTCGATACGGATTGGATGTCTGAATTCGCAGAAATAGCGTGACCGTTAAGTGTCGTGACGCCATTGGCTCCGACCCATCTTTCCTTGGCGATGGGTTGATCGAGAACGCCAAGAACCGGCTTCCCGTTTCTTGTAAGGCCGATCAGTGTGGCAAAAGTCGGGACACCGGAGATAAAGGAATGTGTTCCGTCGATGGGGTCCAGGACCCAGACATATTCGGCATCTAGCCTGACCTGGCCATGCTCTTCTCCGTAAATGCCGTGTTCCGGGAACGTCGCTTCGATAATCTTGCGCATGGCAAGCTCGGCATTCCGGTCTGCAATGGTGACCGGGCTGTCGTCATCTTTGGAGACGATATCAATTTTCTGCCTGAACAGAGGGGAGATGACCTCACCGGCCGCGTCCGCAAGCCGGTGAGCAAGATCCAGAAATTCCGGAGGGCAGGTCTCAGACATATACTTGGTAACGTTGCCCGGATTAGTTGGCCGCTGGAAGCGGTGTGTCCGCTGTACCAAGTGTCCGGAGATAGGCAATTAGATTTGCCCGGTCCGTTGGTTTTTTAAGACCGGCAAAGGACATTTTCGTGCCTTTGGCGAAATCTTTCGGCTTTTTCAGGAACGCATCCAGATTTTCATAGGTCCATTCCGCACCCATATCGGTCAGCGCTGATGAATAGCTGAAGCCGGCATGTGTTGCCATCTGTTTGCCGAGAACTGCATAGAGGTTCGGGCCGATTTTGTTTTTGCCGCCTTCTTCTACAGTGTGGCAGGAGCTGCATTTCTTGAAGACTTTTTCGCCTTTGCCCACATCCGCTGAAGCCAGCAATGCACCGAGAGAGGGACCGTCATCAGCAGCGACTGCAGTAGACGCGGCACTGCTATCCTCTTTACCTGTATCAATCACATAGGCCACCTTCTCCGGGTAGCTCGGGGAAATTGCGATATCGGCAACAGCGTTTACAACAACAACAGCGAGGGCGGCACCGAGTACAGCACCAGCTATCTTGTTCAGCTCAAAAGAATTCATTGCATACCTCAGCTCAAATATTCTGCGCGTAGCTCTATCAAACGCGGCAAAAAAAAGCGAGCGGAATTTAACGACTTCCGCTTTGAATGTTCAGGACGTATATAATCGGTGCTAAATTGTTACAATTCGTTAAGGTGCGGCCTGATTAGCCGCATTCGGGGAAAAACCATTTGATGCTCACCTCTCTGAACCCAGTGATCGTAATCCCGGCCCGTATGGCATCCACACGATTGCCGGGGAAACCGCTGGCTGATATCGATGGAAAGCCGATGATCGTTCAGGTTCTGGACCGGGCACGGGAAGCGGATATTGGTCCGGTGATCGTCGCTTGCGCAGAACAGGAGATTGCCGATGCGGTTGAAGCGGCTGGCGGGGAGGCGATTCTGACACGTGCCGATCATCCGTCGGGTTCTGACCGGGTTTATGAAGCCGTGGAGAGTTTTGATCCTGAAGGTATTTATGACGTGGTCATCAATCTGCAGGGAGATTTACCGGCTCTGGACCCGACCGCTGTTAAGGCCGCGGCGATAGCACTGCAGGAGAGTTCTGCTGATCTTGCCACACTTGTAGCAGAGATTATGGATGCGCAAGAGCTGGAAGATGACAGCGCTGTGAAGGCTGTCGTTAGCCTTGAAACAGGGAAAAACATTGGCCCGGCTCTCTGGTTTAGCCGCCTGCGGGCCCCCTGGGGACAAGGGCCGCATTACCATCATATCGGAATTTATGCTTATAAAAGGGCGGCTCTGGCCCGGTTTGTCGGTTTGAAGCCGTCGCCCCTCGAGATGCGGGAGAAGCTTGAACAGCTCCGGGCTCTCGAAAATGGTATGCGAATTGAGGCTGCCCTCGTTGACACTGTGCCTCTGGGTGTTGATACTCCCGAGGACCTTGCCCGCATGCGGGAAATCTTCGCGCAGCAAGCGATCACCTGAAAACCAGACCTGAAGAAAGATCCAGAAATCGGAATTGAATGATGTCCACGCCTGATCCTGACAATGCCATTGCTTTCCAGGGCGTCCCCGGCGCCTATAGTCACCTGTCCTGCCGGACGGTTTTTCCGGATATGGAGGCGATTGCAACGGATACCTTTGCGGATGCCATTGCCATGGTCCGCAATGAACAGGCAAAGCTTGCAATGATTCCCATCGAAAACTCTCTGGGT
Source organism: Alphaproteobacteria bacterium UBA6062 (assembly GCA_002428885.1). GTDB lineage: Bacteria > Pseudomonadota > Alphaproteobacteria > Sneathiellales > Sneathiellaceae > Sneathiella. Next base: position 3,421 of record DIYE01000277.1, on the reverse strand, counting down.
GGACGGGTGGCTGATATCCATCATCTGTTACCGGAATCGGGCCTTTATACCATCGGTGAGCATTTTCAGTCCGTACAGCATCAACTTCTGGGAGTTCCCGGAACCAAGCTCGGGGACATCAAGCAGGTACACAGCCATGAACAGGCGCTGTCCCAATGCCGCCACTTCACGCGTGAGCTGGGGATTGAGCCGGTTATCCATTATGATACTGCCGGTTCCGCGAAGATGGTGGCGGAGCTTGGCGATAAAAGCCAGGCTTCCATTGCGTCCAGCCTGGCCGGAGAGATTTACGGGCTGGATGTCATCAAGGACCGGATCGAGGATCGGCTTGGCAATACCACCCGGTTCCTGATCATGTCCCGGACCCGCAAGGATCCGGATCCCAAAGCCGGCCCTTGCATGACCAGCCTGGTTTTTCAGGTGCGCAGCCAGCCCGCGGCGCTTTATAAGACGCTCGGCGGTTTTGCGACCAATGGCATTAATGTCACCAAGCTGGAAAGCTATATAACCGACGCCAGTTTCGAAGCGGCCCAGTTCTATATTGAGGTGGAAGGGCATCCGGATGAGGCCAATCTCTCTCGAGCCCTCGAAGAGTTACAGTTCTTTTCCGCCAAGCTGAAAATCCTGGGCGTTTATCCAGCCCATACATATCGACGGGAATATAGCTCAAAGGCCTGACGGATCTCTTCTTTAGCGCTTGCCAATTAGGGAGCTTTCAGCATATAAGCGCTTTCAAATTTTAGAGGCCTGCTGAAGGCTTCGCGATGTCTGTATTATGTGAAAGTGACTTTTATGACTGAAGCAAAGACAACAACGGCGCAGCGGCTGTTTCTGTTGACCGGTATTATTGCCATGGCTGTTGTGGTGACGGTTTCCAATATTGTTGTGGAAATCCCGATCAATGACTGGTTGACCTGGGGTGCCCTGACCTATCCGTTTGCGTTTCTGGTAACGGATCTGACCAATCGGGCTTTAGGTCCCTCAAAGGCCCGCCTTGTCGTTGTCGTTGGTTTCCTGGCAGCACTGGTCATGTCGCTCCTCCTTGCCGAGCCACGGATTGCTTTGGCTTCGGTAACTGCCTTTTTGCTAGCTCAGCTTCTGGATGTTGCGCTGTTTGACAAGCTGCGGCGCGGTGCCTGGTGGAAAGCGCCGATCATTTCATCCGTAGTCGCGTCTTTTGTGGACACGCTGATTTTCTTCAGTCTTGCTTTTGCAGGGACCGGACTTCCCTGGGAAACATGGGCACTGGGTGACTATGGCGTAAAGCTGGCCATGGTGGCGATCCTGATCATTCCGTTCCGCGGTCTGTTAAAATTCACAGACCCGTTGACATTGGCCAGTACCGCCCGCTAAGCTGCGTTCAAGACAAAAAAAGGGGCTGCGCGGTCACGCAGCCCAAGTCGGGAGGAAACGCCCTTCATAAGGGCTGTCAGTGTGTGTGCTGACAACCAAGATATTGCACTTGCGAAGTGAAATCGCAAGTGCAAATTTCTTTCCAGAACCTTCTTTTTTCATTTTTTTCAGATCCGCGGAAAACTGCCGATATTTTAACCTGTCTGATTACGATGCAGGCAGTAAATGCCTGAGAAAAAGGCGGTTTCGGAAAATCGAAAAACGCTTTAAAGATTTTCGGGTTGTTTTCATATAACTTTCATATTTCGGATCGAATCCTGAAATCCCCGTTTGACGGGGCAAAATAAAACCGGGCAACGAGGCCCGGTTTGCTGTTTGTTGTGCGGTGCAATAAGTTGGCTTAAAAATCGTCTTCAATCCAGGCTTTGACCAGTTGATGAGCAATTGCCATCGGCGGAGCGATTCTCGGAATCTCCATGGTTCCCGCATTGGCAAGCATGGTTTTAATTTCGTCACGGGTAAACCAGCGGGCATCGGCCAGCTCTACGGGATCGATGGTGATCTCGTCGCTTGTTGCTTCCGCAAAACAGCCGATCATCAGGGAAGACGGATAGGGCCAAGGCTGGGAAGAGTGATAGCGGACCTCTGCGGTTTTAACGCCCGTCTCTTCAAACACCTCGCGGCGAACACCCTGCTCGATGGTTTCTCCGGGTTCGATAAAGCCGGCAAGGCAGGAATATTGAGCCTTGGGAAAATTGTGGCCGGTTCCGAGCAGACATTTATCTCCCTTGGTGACCATCATAATCGCCACCGGGTCCGTCCGCGGGAAATGCGGGGCGCCGCAAGCCTCACTGGTGCATCTGCGGGAATAGCCTGCATCTTTCAGGGCGGTTGGTTGCCCGCAAACAGCGCAGAAACCATGGTTGTCATGCCAGGCAATCATGGAGCGGGCTTGAGCCAGGGCTCCCGCTTCTCCGGGCCTTAGTTGGGCGGAGATGGAGCGTACGTCAATAAATTTGCCCCAGTCGGAATTCGGCGGTTGCTTCGGATTCTCAATGGCTGAGACGTCAATGGCAAAATGACATGAGAAATCGGCGATGCCTAAAAAAATCAGGGTTGCGCCAGCATCAATATACTCTTTCACATCAGCATAGCCGCGCCAGTCGATGGATGGTCCGTCTGGCAGGTTAATCAAGGCTTTGAGTTTGTGCATAGGCACATAACGGCTGGACGGATCTTGTTGTTTTTCTGCCATCCAGTTCTCGTCATTGCGAAACTGTGCGGCCCGGTCAAATCGATTGCCGGTAAATACGAGTGGTTTTGTCATGATGCGCAAACTTTGGCATAACTTCTTAAAGCGCGCAATCTTCAAGCAAAGACTGTTCTGCCGCCGGATTCATTTTATGCAAAGGAGCTCAGCCGGAAAAATGACTCAAAAAGGGCTTGCTTCCTGCGTCAACATATCCGATATAGGCCGTGGAAGGCTGGTGATGGGCGTGCCCCTCGCCAACCCGGTCAGGTCCGGAAGGAAGCAGCCGTAACGAGTTTCGGTGCGGGTCGTTGCCAGTCTTCTTTATCTCTTTCAGTGATGCACCTTCTCCCTGCATATTCCTTTGATCATTCAGACCGGTGTCTGATATGCTGCCGGCATGTCTGAAGAAATGTCCAATAGCGCTTATCGAGTTCTAGCCCGCAAATATCGTCCCGCCAATTTTGATGACCTGATCGGTCATGAAGCCATGGTGCGGACATTGTCCAATGCACTGGAGCAGGGCAGACTGGCGCATGCCTTTGTGTTGACGGGAACCCGGGGGATCGGGAAAACAACAACAGCCCGGATTATGGCGCGGGGACTGAATTGTATTGGCCCCGACGGAACGGGCGGCCCAACGGTCCATCCGTGCGGTGAATGCCAGAATTGTGTGGCAATTGCCGAAGACCGCCACCAGGACGTGCTGGAAATGGATGCCGCGAGCCGTACCGGTGTTGATGATATTCGGGAACTGATTGACGGGGTGCGATATCTCCCGGTCAGTGGACGCTACAAGATCTACATCATCGACGAAGT
>DIYE01000341.1 GCA_002428885.1 Alphaproteobacteria bacterium UBA6062 | reverse complement strand
AACAAAAAGCTCTTCAGGTCAGATGATCTGAAGAGCTTTTTTGTCTCTTAGGCCTGAAACGAGCATGAGTCTCACACTTGACCTGAAAATCCGTCTTTTATTTGTCTTACAAGCATCATAAATTATAAACGGAGAAAAACCTCTATCTCGGGGAGGCGTTATGACGGGAAAAAAGGGAACGGCGCATAATTTGTGTCGGATTGGTTTTTTGGGACTGTGCCTCACGGCATTCCCGATGACTTCATATGCTGGTGCCATTAACGGATTAAAACCGGCTAGTCCACAACCTGCTTCCGGACAGTTGAAGCCGGGACTGGCAGTTCAGTATTACGGGGCAAAATTCGACAGCATTCGTCAGCTTGAAGAATGGATGGAATATGAGAAAGGTAAGGCCGGGACGCCGATCCCGATGCTGAATTATCAGGTAGGAACCGGGAATGTCCTGACGACGACGACCCAGGACCTTGTTGGAGCCGATATCACAGGCTTTATCAATTTCGAAAGGTCTGGCAATTATACTGTGATGGTTCATTCCAATGACGGTGTTAGACTGACCATTGGAGACAAGTTGATCCATGAGGATCCGGAAGTGCATGCGGATCGGTTTTCCGATGAAATAACGCTTGAGATTTCCGAACCAGGCTGGTATCCGGTGCGTGTTCTCTATTTTGAGAAAAAGAATACGGCGACATTGGAGCTCTACTGGGATCCTCCTGGACCGGAAGAAATTGACTATGTGCCGGCAAAGGCATTTGCACATATCGGGAAATGATGTGAAATGAGTCTGAAAGCCAGAATTTACAGGCCCGCAAAAAATGCGATGCAGTCCGGACGCCGCAATATGAAGAAGTGGCGTCTTGACTATACGCCTATGACAGCCCGGAGCGGTGATCCGCTGATGGGCTGGACAGGCTCCAGTGATATGACCTCCCAGGTCAGTCTAAAATTCGATGACAAAGAAAGTGCGATCGCCTATTGCGAGGCAAACGGCATCGACTATTCCGTTTTCGAGCCGCGTGAAAGAAAGTTGAATATCAAAGCGTATGCGGATAATTTCGCTTTCAACCGCGTCAGAGGTTAATCCTCACGCTACACAATACAGGCCCCATAGCTCAGCTGGATAGAGCAACAGACTTCTAATCTGTAGGTCGTACGTTCGAATCGTACTGGGGTCGCCAGTTAAGCCCTTGGATTTTATGTGAAAATCCAGGGGCTTTTTTGTTTTCATGTTATACGGTTCGAAATCCCGGAAAAGCGGCCTAAAGAATCGTCGGTAGGCTCTAGGTCGACGGGCGTTCAGCTTTGTTCAGATCTACGTTATCGTTAGCAGGGAATGGAAGTTGAAAGACGTAGGCGTGCCGATACCCGACTTGATGGTTGTGGAAAGCGCTAAGGTGATGGCCATAGGGAAGATTGAGCTTTACGGTTGCCGAAGCGACGGGCAATTTTCTGTCCGATTTTTGATGCATCAAAGTGGCGTAGGAAAATGTATCGGTATGTTCCTTTGAAAAAACGGGTTGTTTCAGAAGGACCAGCTTCACAGTTTCGCATAGAGTGTCCAGCTGATCGGCCCAACCTTCAAGGCTGCTGTTTACATGGATATCAATTTTTAGATCCAGAACAGTGGTGAGATCAGAAACGCAGGAAGTTTCAGTGTCTTTCCTCGTTTCACCGAGAAAGTACACATTGACGGCGGGGCAGTCTCTGGAAGTAATGTTATGAAGTCGAGCGTTATAAATAGTTACACCAGCTAAAGCAGGAGTTTTGATCAGTTGTTCAATTAGGTTACTGCGAAACCGTGTTTTCTCAAGCATGAGCAATTTCTCTTATTTCTGTGGGTTTTCTTACAGTATATCATAAATGCCGTTTTGCGGCAATAATGCCGTAATTTGGTTCTTTGCGGAGGGAAGGCTAATTTACCATTGCCGTTCAGACTTATTGACGGTTAACGGCTTTTTGCTTTTGCCACGTCTCGTACAGCATCAATGGCTTTTTCATACAGGCTTGTTGGTGTTTTGCCGAAATCGACAGGGAGGGGAGACAGGTTTTCTAACAGGAGCCGGGCAGTTTCCAAATCGCCGTTGGAAGCCCTGAGTGCATTGGCTTGGGCCCTGTATAGGTCCGACAGGCGCAGGTTATAGCGGGTCGAATTTACAAAAATCTGCACAACGAGAATCAGGATGCCTACGGCACCCGCTATAGCACCGCCGCGCGTAAGGATGGTTTGTAAAGTGCCGGTTGTACTGGCTTCAAATGCGGCTCTTTTTGAATCCCTGGCCCGTTGTTGCGCATTATCCCGGGCCAAGGCGGCATCTTCCAGTCGAACTTTACCACTACTGTAAGCCCGCTCCAGATCCGGCAGGGAGGGGTTTGTTTTTCCGGTTATGTCCCGAATTGCCGTTTTTAGACTGTCTTCTTCTGATACCAGTTTAGAGAGGTGGCGTTGTTCCTTATCTAAATTCTGACGGATTTGAAATTTTCCTTTTTCAAGCCCGGACAAAACTTCTTCTCTTTCAGAAATTCTATTTCTGACCAAAGTAATTTCCTCGCCTAGTTTTGTCTTTTCTATTCCGACTGTTTCGAGGGCGGAGCGGTGTCGTTCAAGTTCCTGTTGCATCCGCTCATGTCTATAATGAAGATCCGGCGTTGCGCTGCTAATCGGAGGTCCTTTCTTCTTTAGGCGAGCAAGCTCGGCAGTTCTTTTTTTCTGTTGGATATTGCCTTTCGACAGTTTCGCAACAAGCTTTTGAAGGTCGGCTGAGATACTTAGTTTTGAAAGGGGATTTTTTTTAAGCTGATCATTGAGTTTTTTTTGCTGTGCAATTAATTTGCGCAACTCTTTATCACCGGTTGCGATGGAGTTTTGTATTTTGCCGATTGAATGGTTCCAGCTTTCGATCGCCCGCTGATGGTTGGTTTCCAGCAATTTAATTCTGGATGCGAAGGCATCTGCGCTATTCTGGCGGTCAATGACTCTATTTGAAAGGTTTTTGAGGCTGGCGTCCAGATCGGCTTCCCGCTCCTCAAGGGCTGCTAACTGGCGATTATCTTTCTGAACTAAAGCGTTTGCGGCTGTGATTTCACGGTTGGCTTCTTCTTCTTTTATCTGGATAGCTTTAATGGCGTCTTTTGTGTTGATCCGAAAGACGTTGTTATCATTAAGATTGGAATTGAGGCTTTTGAGTTTTTGTTCAGACTGTTTTCTTTGAGAGATTTGATGGAACAGATCAGCTTGTCTAGCGCTGATCGTGTTGAATTTTTCCACAGCGCGTGAAGCCAGTAGAGCATCTGTTTGAGCCTGTTCTTCAATAGCATTGGGGGCAAGGCTGGCCAATAATTTGCGCACTACGTCTTCACCACCGACGACGACAAATATCAGGGCGATAATGGCGATGGTGGCAAACAGGATTCCCTGGCGAAGGTAACTGTCTGCAGCCTCCTTTTTATCAATGGCTTGCTGTTCCAGGTTTTCGGCAGCCGACAGATGATCAATGGACTTAAGTATTGGTGCTCGGCGGTTTTCGTCACCTGGTTCTGAATTATTGTCTCCTGACATCCCCCAATGCCCTTTCATTTTAACAATAGAAATCTAATAATATTAAAAGGTGTGTTTTTTGTCCAGAGACCGGGATGTGTCGGCATTCATGCCGTCTCGACATAATGTATGATGATAAGGGCAGTAACTGGAATGTTTTAGGGTAGGGGCATGGCAATAGTGACGCCCTTTGATTTCCAACTCGTTTAGTCGTGGTAGATCTCCTTCCCAGAGAGGGAATTGGCACAAACGAACTCTACTCATGACGGACGCTCTGCCTTAGTCTGAAAATGTCGGATGTTATAGAGGAGTACATAATTTTCTCTGTATGCCGTTTATCGGTATATTATTATAAATAACGGTATATTCACCGTATCGTCAAGGGAGAAATTATGCCTTTTTTAGCTAGTAATTGTAGAATAAATAATATTTAAACGGTTTTGGTATTAAAAAACATCAACTTATACGTTTAATTTTCTCAAGAATTGCTGAAAAGAAGATCAAAAATGACTTCTTTAGGCTTGATGATTATACCTGAAATATGCATTATTGCCGTGTTGAGGCAAAAAGAATTGAGGTGAATATGACGCCCAAACTTTCGATCCTGTCGGAAAACATCCGTAGGCGTATGTATGAGCTCGATGTGAGATCCTATAAAGCTCTCGAGATCAAGGCGGGAGTGCCCCGGGATTCAATCCGCAATTTGATGTCGGGACGGACGAAATCTATTCGGGCAGAGAAGCTGGAACCGATTGCAGCGGCTTTGCAAATGACTGTTGAAGAACTTGTCAGCGACGGCCGTACTGAACCTGCTCAGGGCGAAGAGGAGATCGTTAAATTACCGCGTTACGATGTTCGGCTGGCGGCTGGAGCGGGTGCTTTTCCAGATACTGAACAGGTTATTGATTATATTCCCTTCAATCGGAAATGGCTGAAATCAGTTGTTCCGGGCGGTGTTGAAAAGCTGGTTGTAGTAGAAGTGGACGGTGACAGCATGGAGCCGTCGATCCGTAGCAAGGATGAAATCCTTATAAACCTGTCAGATACAGTCGTCGTTGACGGAGGGATTTTTGCTATTCTTATGAACGATGCCTTGGTGATTAAACGGGTTTTTCGCTCTCCAGACGGACTTGAGATCCGATCTGATAATGACCGCCACCCATCCTGGACGATCCGTGATGAGGGAAGCAGCCTGATAATTGTCGGTCGTGCCGTGGTTCGTGTTGGTCGCCTCTAGTAGTCCGCATGATTATGTCCAGGATAGGGCGTCAGGGAAATGAACCGGGGCTTATAAGACACTGTCTTGCATATTCCGTTTGAATTTCTTGTTGTTTTTGCATCATAATGCCGAAAATCGGTAAAATAATCTTGCCTAACGAGTGGTTTGTATTTATGGTTCACGCCATACGGTAATTATACCGTTAATAGGTAATTTATGGAGTGAGCTATGCCGAAAACCATTCTGGAAGATCAGTCTCTCCTTTATTGGGAGCTCTGCACCTCATTAGGGCATTCTCCTAATGTGAAAAAACGTCGTCATGCGGCCTCTTCTCTTCTGCATTTGCATAATAGGGCTGCTACAGGCCGGTTGCGTCGTTTGGCAGGACAGATGGCTGTATTGAGCTGGCGAGATCTGCAGGAATAATTCTGTATTACCCTCGGCAGAGGCGTAGGGATGTGTGCCGGTTTAGCGGGACGCCTTTATTTGATCCGTGGCAGGTTTGACCAGCCCTTTGAACAGTATTGGTAAACCAGGAAAACACCGGGAGAGCGGAGTTTACTCGGCTGGAAGGAAAACAAAACTCTCTGCTCCTTACCGTTGAGCTGCCTTCATAAAAAGACAAATTCTGTTCGGGGAGGGAAAAGATCATTTGCGTTTTTTTTGTGATGTCAATGAATTGTGGAGGTGTTGGCAATGAAGTTGTTGAGTGGACTTATTTGTGATCCCGTTGTCTCTGCTCCTCCAGCATTCGACATTGGAGATATTGCCCATGCTTTGTCTAATCTGGGATGTTTTGCGGGGCATACAGATCGTTTTTTTTCTGCTGCGGAGCATGCTATTCTGGTATCCAGAGAACTGTCAGATTGCGAGCCGAAAATTCGACTTTGTGGCCTCTTAAATGGAACTCCGGCTGCCTATCTTGGTGATTTGCCCCATACGGTGAAAGCTCACCTGCCATTAT
>DIYE01000013.1 GCA_002428885.1 Alphaproteobacteria bacterium UBA6062 | reverse complement strand
GCCGTATACTCATAAATAATACGATTCTGGCAGGAAGCGACTTTCTTCTATGCCAGGAAGGAAAGTGCAGGAAATGTGGTTCATTTTCAAACTTTTCTGACACCGCAGAGGAGAAAATCGGTCCTGTCCGAAGGATGCAAAAACGGCTTCACCCTGCCGCGTCACACCTTTTGGATGGGGAAAACACCCCATCCGGCAAGCTGTTCCTTGCAGTCTTTTGCCGTTTGCCGCACCAGAAGCGTATTATTTATGAGTATACGGCCTAATACATAAGGAAGCTTCATGTCTGTTATTTCTCTGGATAACACAATCACTTTGGCTCTCTCCGTTCGTGACAGGCATGCCAGTGCCGACTGGTACGGAAAGATGCTGGGTTTTGAACTGCTATATCATATGGATGAAGCGGGCTGGAGCGAGCTTCAGACCAATACGGAAGGGGTTACCCTGGGGTTGGGTGAGCAATCGGAACCCTCTCCCGGCAACACGGTTCCGGTATTCGGTGTAGCGGATATTGCCGGTGCACGCACCGCTCTTGAAGAGGCCGGAGTGAGCTTTGACGGAGAAACAGAGACCATTGAAGGAATGGTCAGCACAGCGACCTTTTACGATCCGGATAAAAACGCGCTCATGCTGGCCCAAGATCTTACAAAATAGCCTGATCGGAACACTATCTAAAGGGGCGGAGGGCCGCCTTCGATATAGCGTTTATAAAGGTCTTTGCTACGCAGATAATAAGCCTGCATATCCTCGGCAGGATCAGCAAACATCTGCTTGACGGCAAGACCGCGGAGCAGGACCAGCAAGGTCGACCGCCAGTTCAGCTTTTCCGCTTTGGGTTGAGGGTAGTCCAGAAACAGGCCGAGCCACTGCTCATCCCTTTCCTGCTCCAAAATGTCGATGGCTTCTTTAATGGCCAGTTTCAGATCTGCATCCCGACGCCCCTGGATCGTGATCTCGAGGAAGACAATATAATTGCCGCTGCGATATCCTTCCCAATAATGATCGATAAGCTGATCGAGACGTTCTGATTTTTCGAGGCCCGCAAGATCCGCCCGATCCACCAGCGCATTGATCTGCTTGACAACGGTAACGACAACTTCCCGCAGAAGGTCTTTCGGGCTTGAAAAATGATATTGGATCGCCCCGCGGGTTAGGCCGGCTTCCTTGGCAACCCTTGCCGTGGTCAGATTGGCACATCCGTCTTCAAGAATGAGATCGATAGCAGCGGCAATAAGTTTCCGGCGGGTTTCTTCCCGGCGCTGTTGCTGTGTCCGCCTCTCCTGGGCGGCATCAGTCACATCCGTCTCCATCGCGGCGTCAACGCCTTGTCTATCTTGCATCATGTGCCCCTGTTCCCCGATCAGCCAGGAAAGCTGACATTCTTCTTTTTGCCTGATCCTATCTGAAAATCCCCCAAAATCAATAGCTTCAGGAAGCGTCCAGAACCCTTGCTGACAAATTGTCATTTTCCCCTTGATACATTCATTCATGAATGATAGTGTAATTTCAACAATAAGAATAAGGGGGAAACGGTCGGTGCCAAGTGTGTGACACAAACCCCCAACTCTTACTTTCTCTCGCTTAAATTCCCGGTTAGAAGCCGGTCCTCTTTCGGTCACGCGTGGAATAACTCCATCAAGAACTGACGCTTACATCCATCTTTGATGAATGCTATGATCAGCCCTGTGATGGATAACTCATTCTTTTTCAGGAGCTTTTTTGATCGGTAATATTCTTACGGGAGCCCCCGTCTGGATCTGGCCCCTTCTGGCGCTGCTGATCTATCTGGGCATTCGCGCCACAAAAACCCGAACGGCACCGGTCATCCTGATTTACTGCCTTCCGCTTCTCGGGATCAATACACTGAACAGCGTGCGCAACCTGCCGCAACCTGATATCGCCTGGTCCTGCTTTTTCCTGTCCTATGCCGTCGGAGCCATCCTCGGTTTCCTGTTGCAGAAAAGGTGGATTCTGGAGAAATCGGGAAAGAGTGTCACGGTTTCAGGCGAATGGCTGACCCTGACAGCGATGATGGCCCTGTTCTGGATGAACTTTGCTGCCGGCTTTGCCGAAGCCGTCAAACCGGGCCTCTATAACAGCCCTCTTTTCTCTGCCCTTTTTGCCTTGTTTGTCGGATGGGCAGGCGGTAGTTTCCTGGGGCGTGCCTTCCGGGTTCTGCGAACCTAATATTGCGATAGCTTACCTCAATGCTTCAGACATTTTTTGATCCTATCCTTCCTATCTTCGCCCTAATGGCTATCGGCTTTACCTTTGGCAAGGCCGGTATGTTCGGACACGAGGCCGCCAGGGCATTGAACACTTTTGTGTTCTATATTGCCCAGCCCGCGCTGATCTTCATGCTGCTGGCAAAAGCGCCGATGTCGGGTTATGACCTTCCGGCGCTCGGCTCCTATTTTGCCGTAGAAATGATCATCTATGTCCTGGGCGCGTGGATCTCTTTTTCGGTGTTTAAAAGAGAGCTTCGGGAAGCGTTGTTAATCGGCATGACCTGCGCTTTCGTCAATCATCTCTATTATGTCTTGCCCATAGCAAAGCTGATTTACGGTGAAGCCGCTGTTTCACCGATTACAGCCGCCATTATCATCGATCTTGCCATCCTATATTGTGGCACCATTTTCCTGATGGATCTCTTATCTCTTGGCAAGGCATCACCGGGCGCAACCTTCAAGCAGATCATTCGCAACCCGGCCCTGCTGGCCCTGACGGCCGGTATCTTAGCCAATGTGTTTGCTGAGATTGTGCCCTCAGGTTTACTCACATACGCGGATTTTGCCGGTCAGGCTGCGGCACCGGTTCTGCTGTTTGCTCTTGGTGTCGTTATATCGGGAACCGCGCTTAAGCCCATCGGCGGGCTGATTGCCGTCGTCCTGCTCCTGAAAGTCGTCATCCATCCAGGCCTTGCCTGGCTCGGCCTTGATCTGGCGGGTATCTCCGCAGACTGGAAAGATCCGCTGATCCTGCTGGCGGCGGGCCCCTGCGGTGCCATGCCTTTCGTCATTGCCCTGCAATATAATATCCGCACCGACATTATGACCAAGGTCATCCTGATCTCGACCGTCCTGACACTGGCCAGCCTGGCATTTTTGACGGGGTAACGTTATTTGCCCTTAAATTCCGGCTTTCGCTTTTCATTAAAGGCTGCCAGGCCTTCCATACGGTCATGGGAGGCGGCATGCTGGGCGTTCAGGGAAAGTTCATATCGAAGGCCCGCCTCAAGAGACATGTCCTGCCCGTCATTGACCATGCGCTTCATGCGTTTGAGACCTAGCGGGCTGCGACCGGAAAGCTTTTCGGTCCAGCTTTCCAGGCAGTTCTGCAAAGCTTCATCCGGCACAACCTCAGTGACCAGTCCCCAATCCATCATCTGATCGGCGGGGAGAAACTCACCGGTAAAAATCATCTGCTTGGCCCGGTTTGGACCAATAATCCGGGGTAAACGAACAGAACTACCACCCCCCGGCACCAGACCATAATTGGCGTGAGCATCCCCGAATTTCGCACTTGTCGATGCCAAAATCAGATCACAAGCCAGCACCAGTTCAAGACCGCCGGCCAGGGCAAGGCCATTAACCGCAGCGATAACCGGTGCCGGAAACGCTTCCAACCTTAATAGTAATTGTCGTAACTCATCCAAAAAACGACCGTTAACGGAAGCTGCATCGCCGCCCTTCATGCGTTTCTGCGCTTCTTTTAGATCCACCCCGGTACAAAAAGCCCGACCTTCGCCGGTCAGGGAAAGCGCACAAAGGGCCTCCCGACCTTCCAGGGTGTCAAGAAGCGTGTTAAGATCCTCAATCATCTGAGGGGAAATGCTGTTGAGGGCAGCCGGGCGGTTCAGGGTAATGGCGACATGCCGTTCCTCGTCACGAACGATGAGTGTTTCATACGGCATGTCCGAACTCCTTCTTAGGATTTGACCAGATTTTCATCCCGGCATTTGATCATACGAAGCGGCGTATAGACAATAGCAACCGTACCATCCTGTTTGACGATCTTGTTCCGGGTCCGGACGAGACCGCGCCCTTTGCGGCTGGTCAGGCGGGCTTCAATAACCTCACATTCCACATGAAGGGTATCACCAGCAAAAACCGGGTTCTCCACATTCAGTTCCATGTTGAGGAAAGCATAACCTGTGTGCTGCATGGTGGACTGAACCAGCAATCCTTCTGCAAAAGTATAGGCAAGCGCCCCCGGCGCCACCCGCCCTTTGATATCGGAGGAATTTTCCAGGAATTCCAGGTCCATAAACAACACTTCCTGCATACCGGTCGTGTTGATGAAATTGACGATATCCGCTTCCGTGACCGTCCGTCCGATGGTTTTGAACTGTTTCCCCAGCGGAAGATCTTCATAAAAGAAGCCAAGCCCAACCGTTTCCATTTTTTATTCCCTTTTTTATTCCGGCCTAATCGACCATCGCCAGTTTACCAATAATATTACGCTGGATCTGGTTTGTGCCTTCAACAATTTTCAGAACCTTGGCATCCCGGAAATAGCGGCCGATCGGATATTCGGAGGAAATACCGGCCGCACCGAACAACTGAACGGCATTTTCCGCCACATCCATGGCCGTGTCCGTGGCAAACAGCTTGGACATCGCCGCCATACCCGCCAGTTCATTGCCGCGGATACCGGCATTCACCATGGCTGCCGCTTTATAGACCATCAACCTGGACGCTTCTGTCTTGGTCTGCATATCGGCAATCATCCAGCGCACGCCCTGGAAATCGGAAACCTGCTGACCAAAAGCCCGGCGCTGCTTGATGAAATCAAGGGTGTGATCGATCGCGCCCTGGGCAAGGCCAACGGCCCGTGCGCCGATATAGGGACGGGATTTGTTAAACGCCTCCATAACAATCTTGAAGCCTTTTCCTTCAGGTCCGAGACGAGCGCTCTCCGGAACGAAAACATCTTCGAGGAACAACGCGTTGGATGGAACCCCGCGGGCACCCATTTTGTCTTCCTTCTTGCCAACGGTGAAACCCGGGGTATCCGTATCGATAATAAACATATTGATGTTGCCGGTACCGGATCCTTCCCCGACTTTTGCAGCCACGAGTACAAAGTCCGAGACCGCCGCATTGGTACACCAGATCTTTGCGCCATTGATCACATAACCACCGTCTTTGGGGACGGCCCGGGTTTTAATTCCGGCTACATCGGAGCCGCTTTGCGGTTCGGTTGTCGAAAAGGCGCCGCGAAGATCACCGGCGGCAAGGCCCGGCAGATATTTTTCCTTCTGCGCCTGAGAGCCGCCAGCCAGGATCGCACCAAAAGGCAGCCACTGAACCAGTAACAGATAGGCCGTATTATAACAGACGCGTCCCAGTTCCTCGATGGCGAGACAGCAGGACACCTGATCTTCCGTACCCCCGAACTCTTCGGGGAAAGGCAGGGTAAATAATCCAAGCTCCTTGAGGAGATCGAACATGTCCTGCGGATAGTCGGCGGTTGCATCGATATCATTGGCACGCGGCGCTACTTTTTCGCGCGCCACGCGGCGGACAAGTTCCTGTACCTGTTTCTGGTCATCGGTCAGTTCAAAATTCATCGGGCCTGTTCTTTATTGATCATTGTGATTTTTCTGCGCGGTCCCTGCATCCGATCGGACACCTAAATATCATGCAGGGAAAGCAGGTTTGATGCAATTGCCGCCTCGCCCTGCTTTATTGTTTTTTTAAGGAGTATGACAAAGCATTTTAATATCATCCAATATATTATAAGTTTCACTTTGATTTAAAAAATATATCGTAAAACCAATGCCTGATATTCGCCAGATCCGCCAGTTTATTGCCGTTGCCGAGGAAAAGCACTTTCGCCTGGCCGCGGAACGTCTCAACATGACCCAGCCTCCTCTCAGCCTGTCCATCAAAAAGCTGGAAGAGGATCTCGGAACCCGGCTTCTGGACCGAAATAATAAAACGGTTTCCCTGACCCCGGCGGGCGAGATTTTCCTGTCAGGCGCCTATGAATTGGTGGATAAACTGGAGCAGGTTTCCAGTGATGCCAGGCGAGCTGCACAAGGCCTGACGGGACGGCTGACCATCGGTTTTGTCGGCTCCGCCATCTATGATGCCCTACCGACAATCGTTCGCCGCTTTCGAAGCGATTTCCCGGATGTGGAACTGGAGCTCGAAGAACTCAGCACCATCGATCAGCTGAATGCCATTTCAAACGGCCATATCGATGCAGGCCTCCTGCGCCCACCGGTTACCGGCAGCAGCCTGTTTCAAATCACAACCGTTCGGACGGAAAAACTCATTGCGGTTATGCCTGAAGGACACGCCCTTGCGGCACGGAACGCCATCTCTCTTTCGGAACTTGCCAATGACGGCTTTATCCTGTTCCCCTTAAAAACTTCTCCCAATCTGCATGCCCTGGTTCTGCAAGCCTGTCACAATGCGGGCTTCACGCCCCGCATCAGCCAGACCGCCCATCAGATCCAGACCCAGATCAGCCTCGTATCGGCAGGCCTCGGCGTCGCACTTGTTCCGGAATGCGCCCGCCAGGCCGTTCATAAGGGCGTGATCTACAAAGATATCAAAGGCCCGGTTCAGGCCATCAAGACCCAAATGGCCGTCGCCTGCCGCCAGGGCCCGGGCAGTAGCCTGCTGGGCGCATTTATCGAACGATGTCAGGGGCCGGGTAACTCGTTCAGCAAACCGTGATCCATCCGGCATTTGCCCTTGTCCCGATCTTCCCCTAACATGACCCAAAAAGGGGAGGATAATGACAACAATCACCACCCGAACCGTTACGGCTGGCGAAAATGATATCCGG
>DIYE01000135.1 GCA_002428885.1 Alphaproteobacteria bacterium UBA6062 | reverse complement strand
TACCTGGATCTCTATTCAGTCTCCAAAACTGGACCTCTCTCGTCCCGACCAAGGGGCGATTGCCGTCATCCAGTCACTGGCCGGGGGCGGGACGACCGGGGGCAATGAGGTTGTTGCGCTGCCGTCCGTTAATGTCACCAATGCGGTTCTTGGTATGGCTCTGGAAGGGCGCAGGGCAATCGCGTCCTTTAGCGTAAAACTTGCGCCGGATGGCCATATTGACGGGGCTGGCTTAATAGAAGCTTCCCTGGAGACGGCGGCCGGACCGGTCAGGGTAGAGAAACTCACTCTGAAATTTGCCGGAAACGTTTTGCAAAAAAGCGGTAAAGTTGATGTGGAGCAGGGGATACTGAAACATGATGCGGAAGAGCCGGACTGGACCCCAGTCTCTATTGCCGGGCAATTGGAAGCTTCACAAACCGATGCCCGATTTTTCCTGAAAGCCGGCCTGGATGAAGAAAAACCTCTCTTTCGGGCGGAAGGACAGCATTCCTTCAGTCAGGGAATAGGTAAGGCTGTCTTTGATATTCAGGATATCACCTTTGACAAAGCGGGCCTGCAGCCAGCCGATATTTCAGGTTATTTGCAAGACATTCCGCCTGTTGACGGCATTCTGTCGAGCCATTCGGACCTTGAATGGGATCAGGCAATGCTCACAGCCAGAACAGATATGCAGTTAAAAGAGCTGCTTCTGATCGGCGAGGGATACTCCATATCGACCTCCGATCTGTCCGTGCAGGTTAAAACGGAGTTTGATATGGCGACAGGGGATCACCAGATTGCCCTCTCCAGCTTTAACCAGAAACTGCGCCTCCGCCACCAGGAGCAGGATTATACTCTGGAGGGGGGTGATATTCAGCTTACCGCCCGTGACTATTTGAACTATGCGGTGCTTGAGCAGCTTCGGGTCACAGCCACGCATGAGAATGAGGAGCCGTATTTTATTCCTTTGGTTCTGGCGATGAGTGGGAAAACCGAAAATGGTAAATTTGCATTTTCCGGTAGTATCCAGGATCGCCAAGGGGAGCTGTCGCTTCCTTTCAACGGAATTACGGATCGGGCGTCGTTTGAGACATCGGCGGATATCCGTTTTTTTCATAAGGGGTTTGCAGAAGGCGGATTACAGCCCGGCAAGTTTTCAACCTTTCTGAAAGATCTTCCCGGAACGATCAGTGGAAATGTTGAAGCGGATCTGAATCTTGCCTGGCATCCGGAGCAGGGCGTTACTGTTCGAAATCTTGCCGCGCGGCTGCGCCAGTTCGGTTACCGTGACACGTCAATCCGTTTATCCGCATTAGATGCTGATATTTTATCTGAGGAAATCTCTTTAAATAAAAGATTTAAAACAAAAATTATTGATTCTACATTCTTTGTAGAAGCAGAAAAACAGAGCTTTTCCGTCAAAGGGTTATCAGCAGATATTGACGTTCAGGATGGTTGGGAAAAAGCAAAGATAGATCTGAAAAAGCTGGGACTTGTTCCGAGCAAGTCAGCGATTTTGGCAAAGGCGGTTAGCCTTTCAGGCACATCAGAAGCGAGCCTGAATGACATCACCTTTGATCTGTCGGTCAGTCATGATTTCCTGGGATCTTTTTTGCGACTTGAGGGAAAACACAGTCTGGCGTCCCTGCAAGGCAAGGCAGACATCCGGTCGATGCCCATTATCTTTGAGAAGGACGGTGTTCAGCCGGGAGATATTGTTCGGCTATCTGACAAAAAACTGCAGGTAAGTGGGACCGCCAAAGGAGCCGCTAGCCTCAATTGGTCGAGCAAGGGACTGAAAGCATCGGCCGATCTATCCTTCGATGATCTGGATGTCGAGACAGAAGAGATAAAGATAATCGGTGCAAGCGGGCAAGTCAGGGCTGATGAGTTATTCCCACTCACCATATCCAGCTCGCAGGAGATCAGGGCGGAAACGATCTCCACAGCTGTTGGTATTTCCAGGCCCTCCGCCAGGTTTCGGATCAAGAATAGAAAAGGATATCCCGTTCTGTTTCTGGATCGTTTAGAAGCGGGTATCGTTGGTGGAACGGCGCTTGTGGAAAAGGCGGAGGTTGATACCGGCAAAGATGAAAACAGCGTTATCGTCAATCTTTCAAATCTGGATCTGGAAAGACTGATGGATATCAGCGGTGTAGAGGATTTTACGGCTTCCGGGACGCTGAACGGATATCTGCCTCTCAAATTCGATGGGGAGCTTCTGACCATTGATACAGGTATTCTGGAAACCGCGGGACCGGGCCTCCTGCAACTCAAGTCGGAAAAAGCCAGGCAGGCATTGTCAGGTGGCGGTAGCCAGACCAAATTACTGTTCGATATTCTGGAGAATTTCCAGTATTCCGAACTGGCGATGCGGATCCGGAAAAAAGAAAGCGGGGAGGATACAGTTACCCTGAAAACAAAAGGATCTAACCCGGATGTAGAGAATAACCGGGCCGTTGTGCTGAATATCAATCTTGAAACAAATCTGGACCGTATTCTTAATACGATCCTCGACGGCTACCTCTTGTCGGAAAAAGCACTCCGTGCTACCGTTCGGAAAAGGGCGAATTGAACAAAGGAAGGCCAGTGAAACGATCAACGATACCTGTCATTTACGGAATGGTCCTGGGCCTTCTGATCATCCTTCAGGGATGCTCGCCGACCGTCAAGGTTGAAGCACCGTCCGAGCCGATAACGATCAATCTCAATATCAAGCTCGATGCGGAAGTACGCCTGAAAATTGAAGAAGATGCAAAAGATGACATCGAAAATAATCCGGAGATTTTCTAATATGACGTTGCAAGACAGAGCTCAGAAAACCAGCCGTAGAGGATTTATTTTTGGTGCCCTGGCCGCGGGAGCCGTTCTTTCATATGCATTGGTCCTTCCATCTTCTGCCGTCGCAGATGCTCTCAATGATATGCGGGCTTCCGGAGCAGTAGGGGAGGCATTTGACGGTTTTGCACGGGCACGAAAGAAGAGTGCCAAGGATTTTGTGGCCGAAGTAAATGCCCAGCGGCGCAAGATTTACGTAAAACGCGCTAAATCCCAGGGGGTTGGTGTTGACCAGGTCGGGCGGGTTTATGCAGGGCAGATTGCGAAAAAGGCACCTGCCGGAACCTGGTTCTTGTCTGAAAGCGGCGACTGGACAAGGAAAAAATAGGAACAACCTCTCTCTGGAAACGGAGAGAGGTTTTTTTCTTTTTGTAATATTTAACCGGTTAAATTATTTTATTAGGTTTTAACCATCCGCTTATTTTCTTTTTAAGTAGGATTCTTGAAGGAGGAGTTTAATGGCAGAGGCAGCTCCCGGCTTTAAAGATCGTCCGGATCATATTGTTTATATAACGTCCATTCCTGGTGTTTACCGTGTGGATTTTATGGGCGACCAGATCGCTCAATCTTCTGCCGTTCTGGAGGTGACCGAAACAAACTGCATTACCCGGCTATACATGCCCGTTGATGACGTTGACATGTCCAGACTTCAGGAAACGGACCATAACAGCTATTGCCCGTTCAAGGGAACTGCGCGCTACTGGACTGTCTCCGGCAGTGGTGAAAGCCTTGAAAATGGTGCCTGGGCCTATGATGATCCTTATGCAGAATGTAAGGATCTAACAGGATATATCTGTTTTTATTCAGAAAAGCCGGGCTTTGAGATCCATAAAAAATAGGTCCAGATCCCAGAATCAGATGATATAAGCGCCGCTTTCCTGGCGTAGATGCTCAATCATATCAATGCGTTTCGCCATTTCTTCATCACCGTTGGCAACCACCAGAGCCAGCAATGCTTCGATCACGGCCAGGACCGAGACGGTGGAGGGGAAAAAGTGCGGGCTGTCTGTTTTTGCCAGGACATAGTGATCTGCATGCTCAATCAGAGGAGAGCTTCGCCTGTCGGTGATGGCCAGGACGGGTGCTTTTCTGCTTCTGGCAAACTTGGCGGCGTCAATCGTCCCTTTGGAATAAGGGGAAAAGGCCATTGCCAGAATCACATCATCTTCGCTGAGGGCAGATAAGGCTTCAAAGATAGAGGCGTCCCCCATAAACGGCGCTCGCAGGTTTGGCAGGATCATCCGACCGGTAGCCTGCAGGCTGGATGCCAGCCAGTGGACGGAGCTTGAACCGATGGTATAGATGGTCTTTGCCTTCAGCATGAGATCTGCCATGGCCTGCAACTCTTTTAGATCCAGTTCCCGGCTGCTTTGGTAGACATTATCAAGGGCGGCTTCAAACAGCTTTGAGACAACGGTTCTGTCGCCTTCTGCGTCCCGTGTATGACGCAGTGCGCCGGCCCGCTCGGCAAAACCCTGCCTTTGTACAACGGCATTCTGGAATTGCTCTTTAAAAGCCTCATAACCTTCGAAGCCCATATGTCTCGCCAGGCGTAACATGGTGGGGGAGGCGACATTAAGTGCCGAGGCA
Source organism: Alphaproteobacteria bacterium UBA6062 (assembly GCA_002428885.1). Classification (GTDB taxonomy): domain Bacteria; phylum Pseudomonadota; class Alphaproteobacteria; order Sneathiellales; family Sneathiellaceae; genus Sneathiella. The sequence continues at coordinate 1,090 of DIYE01000135.1, read as the reverse complement.
ACAGATCGCATTGAATCCAGGGCCATCCGGTCCGGGTGATCAATCGCATAGCGTGCCGCCTTTGCCAGTTTAGGAGAAAGGTGCGGAAGTTCCGCGGAAAGTCGGTCCAGTATTTCAGCCAAAGATTCTTCCAGTTCTTCTGTCTGCCGATAACAATGTAGCAGTTGCTACACTGATGGCAATCCGCAAATTCCCTACGTAATTCATGGGTTAGAATTGTAAAATGTAACATATGAAAAATTATTTGACAAAATGTATCAATCGATACATCGTCAAATATTCAGGGAGGCTGCAGGGGCATTAAGAACCCCGACGCCGCAAGATCTATGTATTTATGTAGAGAGTTGTTGTGGGTAAATATTCAGCATTCTCCGTTTTCAGGCATGCGCTGAGCGGGAATCGTCGTTGGGATAGAGCCTGGCGGGATCCGGAGCCAAAGCCGTCCTACGACGTTGTCATCGTCGGCGGGGGCGGGCATGGGCTGGCGACAGCTTATTACCTGGCTAAAGAGCACGGCATTCATAATGTTGCGGTTCTTGAAAAAGGCTGGCTCGGCGGCGGAAATACGGGCCGCAATACGACCATCGTCCGGTCCAATTATATGATGCCCGGCAACACAATGTTTTACGAACGCTCCATGAAACTCTGGGAGCAGCTTAGCCATGACCTCAACTATAATGTGATGTTCTCCCAGCGGGGACAGTATAATCTCTGCCATTCCCCGGCTCAGATGGATGCGGCGCGGCGGCGCGGCAATATTATGCGGGCCAACGGTATTGATGCGGAACTTTATAACCGGGAGCAGGTTCGGGAGAAGCTTCCTTATCTTGATTATTCCGACAAGGCCCGCTTTCCCATTCACGGGGCGATTTATCAGGCCCGCGCAGGCACAGCCCGTCATGATGCTGTCGCCTGGGGTTTTGCCCGTGGGGCGGATAGTCTGGGGGTGGATATTATCCAGCAATGCGAAGTTCTTGGCTATCTTTGGGACGAGGGACGTATTGTCGGAGTGGAAACGACGCGGGGAGAAATCCGGGCCCCTAAGGTGGCTCTGGCCGTGGCTGGTCATTCCGGCCATCTGGCGGATAAA
>DIYE01000292.1 GCA_002428885.1 Alphaproteobacteria bacterium UBA6062 | reverse complement strand
AGGCTTGAGGCCGCCATCATCCAGGATGCCACCGTGGCAAATTTATCAACCGGATACCATTTGGCAAACAAGACGTAAGCAGACATCATGGTAACAGAAAAGCCGGCTCCCAGCAGCATACGGGCAACCACAACTTCCTCATAACTGGACGCATAAGACAGGATAAGGCATCCAAGAATGGCGATCCCCACATGGACCGGAAGGACTTTCCGCGCCCCGAACCGATCGAGCAGCATGCCGTTGGGAACCTGCAAAACAGCGGAAGTAAAAAATAGGATCGCGGCGACAAATCCGAGACTTTCAACCGTAATGCCGAGATCAGCAGCAATAGGTGGCAGAGTAACCGCCCCCGAGAGCCTGTGAAACTGCCCGAAACCAAACAGAACAGCACTGATCAGGAATATATAAAAGGCCCGTAACCGGACTTCAGGCGGGCGACTGTCAGATTGCATAAGGCGCAGACTTTCTTTTTTCTTTTACGATCTGCCTAATTTGGGACTTTGTCAATTTGCTTGATCATTTGCGCATGTTTGCCTACCTTCCATGGCAATGTAACGCGCCGCTGATGTGGCCCAACAAGAACAAAAAAGCGATTTCGAGAGTTAAAGATGAAATTCCAAGGTACTGAATCCTATGTTGCAACCGAAGATCTGATGATCGCGGTTAATGCGGCCCTGACGCTACAGCGTCCCCTGCTTATTAAAGGCGAGCCTGGCACCGGTAAAACCGTTCTGGCTCAGGAAGTGGCCAAAGCGCTTGGCAAACAGTTTATTGAGTGGAACATCAAATCCACCACCAAGGCCCAACAGGGCCTGTATGAATATGACGCGGTCTCTCGCCTTCGGGATTCCCAGTTGGGTGAAGACAAGGTTCATGATATCGCCAACTATATTCGCCCCGGTAAACTGTGGGAGGCTTTCACGGCTGAGGAAAGCCCGGTCCTGCTGATTGACGAGATCGACAAGGCGGATATCGAGTTTCCGAACGACCTTCTGCAGGAACTCGACCGGATGGAGTTCTTTGTCTATGAGACGCAGGAAACCATCAAGGCGACGCAGCGCCCGCTGGTGATCATCACCTCCAACAATGAAAAGGAACTGCCGGACGCCTTCCTGCGCCGCTGTTTCTTCCACTATATCAGCTTCCCCGATCCCGAAACCATGGAGAAGATTGTCGAGGTTCATCATCCGGATGCCAAAAACAGTCTGGTGCGCGATGCCCTGAAAATCTTCTTTGATGTCCGTGAAACACCGGGTCTCAAGAAGAAACCGTCCACCAGTGAATTACTGGACTGGCTGAAGCTTCTGATGAGTGAAGAGCTTCCCGAAGATGTTCTTAAGTCCAAAGACCCATCGAAGCTGATTCCGCCCCTGCACGGTGCACTTCTCAAAAACGAGCAGGATGTGCATCTGTTTGAACGGCTTGCCTTCCTCTCCCGCCGGGAGCAACGATAAGGAAAGGCGACCGCTATGTTCGTGAAATTCTTTTTCACCCTCAAGGAAGCCAAACTTCCCGTAACACTGCGGGAATATCTGACCCTGATCGAAGCCCTGAAAGCCGGCTGTGCCGACTATTCGGTGAATGAATTCTATTATCTGGCCCGGGCAACCCTGGTCAAGGACGAGAAGAATCTCGACAAGTTCGATCAGGTGTTTGGTCACTGCTTCAACGGCATTGAATTTATTGCCGATGACCAGACCGTTGAGCTTCCGGATGAATGGCTCCAGAAACTGGCTGAGCTCTCCCTGACGGACGAGGAGAAAGCCCAGGTTGAAGCCATGGGCGGCTGGGAAAAGCTCATGGAAACCCTTCAGGAGCGGCTGAAAGAACAGAAAAAACGTCACCAGGGCGGCAATAAATGGATCGGTACCGCCGGTCGTTCGCCCTTCGGTGCCTATGGTTACAATCCGGAAGGGATCCGTATCGGCCAGAAAGAAAGCCGTCACCGCAAGGCGGTTAAGGTCTGGGACAAGCGGGAATATAAAAACCTGGATACCGATGTGGAGCTGGGGACCCGTAATATCAAAGTGGCCCTCAAACGCTTGCGTCAGTTTGCCCGCGAAGGGGCCGCTGATGAGCTGGATCTTGACGATACGATCCGCTCCACAGCTCGCAATGCCGGTTTTCTGGACCTCAAAATGCGGCCGGAGCGTCATAACACGGTAAAGGTTCTTATCCTGTTTGATATCGGTGGTTCCATGGACGACCATATCAAGACCTGTGAGGAGCTGTTTTCCGCCGCCCGAACAGAGTTCAAACATCTGGAATTTTATTACTTCCATAACTGCGTCTATGAAAAGCTCTGGAAAGACAACAAACGCAGACATTCAGACTTCAAGGCAACCTGGGATGTCCTGCATACCTACCCGGCCGACTATAAGCTGATCATCGTCGGCGATGCCACCATGTCCCCATACGAGATCGCCTATGCCGGCGGTAGTGTGGAACACTGGAACGAAGAAGCTGGGCAGGTCTGGATGCAGCGGATGCTGGACATCTACCACAAAGCCATCTGGCTCAATCCGGTACCTGAGAAATACTGGGACTACACACCTTCTGTGCAGATGATGAAGCAGTTGATGACCGACCGGATGTTCCCGCTGACCATCGGCGGGCTTGAAAATGCAATGAAGGAACTGAGCCGCTAGAAAACGTCTCAATTCCTTCTAA
>DIYE01000054.1 GCA_002428885.1 Alphaproteobacteria bacterium UBA6062 | reverse complement strand
AAACAAGCTGTTATTGACATCCATCATCGCAGAGAAGGCTTTCAGAATGGTTTACGCCGAAAATTGGCATAAAAAAAGAGACGCGCGTCACGCTGCCCCTGATAATTGTCTATTTTCTTCCAAAACATCATATTCATAGACGCAATCTGCCGTGGTCTTGAATGCCTGTTCCTTGCCTGACCAAAGGCTGACACGGGAAATCTCCCAACGGTCCGGATCCAGTAAAACCATATGAGCAAACAGGCCTTGCGTATCCAGCACCTCAAGATGATTACTGTTTTCTCGCGCCTTAAGATCCTTCAATGGTTGCTTTTCACAGACTTTATCTACCTCGGACAGCATAAATTCGGGCGCTTTTTTGGAAGAACCGTATCCGAATTCCAGAATTTGCCAGCTACGCACTCTCGGTCTGCCAAAATCCTGCACCACATCCCCGAACAGATTATTCATCAGGAAACTCTGAGCAGCCTGCCCGTTTTCCCAGATGTAGAGGGGAGCATAGACATGCTCTTCGCGGTCATAGAGATAGAATTTGTGAGACAAGCCCGGATGGCCGTCGAACATGGGTCCCCTTAAGGACACCCGCTCTTTGACTTTCTCGACGCTAAATTCCTTAGGCAATCGGACCGAATACTGCATTGCCAGCATATAGTTCTCCCAAACTGATCCTTAGACTGCGGGAGTTTTTCAAACTGCCTTCAAGAAGACAACGCCCAGAAATGCATAGCTATCATGCGTAAAACGGGAAGATGTTAAAAATTTGTTAAAAATGCGTCCAGCCGCCGCACATTCCCTTGATTTCCTGCCCTTTTCCATCAAGCAAACGAACGCCTTCTCCGGCCTCGACATACCCGATATGTGATATGTTTAAATTTTTATATTCTATTTTTGACTGCAGAGCCGCAGTATTTTCGAGAGGAATCGTGAAGGCGAGTTCGTAATCATCCCCTCCACCAACAACCCTTTGCCAGTGCTCTTCGTCCCTATTCACCAGTGACCTTGCAGCCGGGGAGAGAGGCACTTTATCCCGCTCAATCACCACTGATACGCCGGATTGCCTGCTGATATGACCAACATCGGCCAGTAGACCGTCAGAAATATCCAGACAGGCGGATGCGTAATCCCGTAACAGGTATCCAAGAGACAGGCGCGGCTCCGGCAAATGATAACGCTGCTCTAAAAAAACCTTATCCGGATCAGGTAAGTCCTTGATTTGTCCGGTCAGAGCAGCAAGGCCGAACGCGCTATCCCCCAGTGTTCCACTGACATAGAGCAGATCCCCCTGCTTTGCACCATTCCGCCGCAGAGCTTTACCTGCCGGCACCTCTCCAATCGCTGTCAGACTCAGAGAGAGGGGTCCCGGTGTCCGGACCGTATCACCGCCCAGAAGGCCAACCCCGAACAATGACTGATCCCCCTCTAACCCTTTGGCGAAATCTTTGACAAAGGCTTCATCACATCCTTCCGGCCAGGCTGTACTGAGGAGATATCCAACCGGCTTGGCTCCCATGCCGGCCAGATCCGAGAGATTGGTCCGCAGCAGCTTCCGGGCAATATCCGAGGGTTTATCCTGCTCCAGAAAATGAACACCGGAAACCATCGCATCCTTGGTTAGCACCAGTTCATACCCTGACCGGCAGGATAATAAAGCGGCATCATCCGCAAGCGAAAAGGCCCCCGGCATGGAGCGGGAGAGCGGGGACAGATATTTTTCTATGATCCCGAACTCGCCCCTATGGCTCGCGGGCTTTGGCATTTACTCGAACTCGCCGGGACGGATCGAGCGGGCAAGCTTGTCGAGCACACCATTAACAAAAGAAGGTTCATTGTTAACAAAGAACGTTCGAGTCATCCCCACATATTCAGAGATAACTACTTTCGCATCCGCATCCAACCGGGCGAGCAATTCATAGACCGCCACCCGAAGTGTCGCCTGCAGGACCAATTCAAGCCGGTCAAGGGTCCGTTCTTTATCCAGAACGGCACTGATCTGTTCGTCGATCTCCGTCAGGCGCTCATTGGTTCCCAGAACAAGGTCCTTGAAGTAGGTCTTGTCTGTATCCTTGAACTGAACATCATCGATTTCAGCACCAACCCGATGTTCGAGAAATTCATCCACGACATCGCCAACTGCTCGGTCTTCCATCGTCATCTGATAGAAAGCCTGAATGGCATTCAGTCGGGCAAGGCGGCGGCGGCTGTGCTTATCGCCGCGTTTTTCGGCTTTGAGATTCATCGCGGGAATAGTCCGAACTGTTCTTTAACGGTCAGCATATGAAGGGCGGCTTGTGCGGCACCGCCACCTTTGTTTTTCTCTTCCTTGCGAGCGCGAGCCCAGGCCTGCGCCTCATTTTCGCAGGTGATAATCCCATTCCCCAGTGCCAGGCAATATTCCGTGGACAGATCCATCAGTGCCCGGGCGCTTTCCTCGGAAACCGTATCATAATGGGATGTCTCGCCCCGGATCACACAGCCCAAAGCAATATACGCATCGAAACGTCGGCGCCCGCCCATAAATTCCATGGCTTTAATGGCAAATCGGATAGCGGCCGGAATTTCCAGGCACCCAGGAACCTGCACAACTTCGTAGGTGGCATTTGCCTTGTCCAGAACTTCCTTGGCACCGTCCAGCAGGGCGTCGGAAATGTCCCGATAAAAATCGGCTTCGACGATCAGAACATTCAGATTTTCACGCATACGCTTACCTCTCGGCTTTGATGGGCCGTGTTTCCGTTACCGCCAGACCATATCCTTCCAGTCCAACAATATTCCGTTCAGTGTTGGAGAGAAGAACCATATCCTTCACGCCAAGATCAAGTAATATCTGCGCACCAATACCGTAATCCCGCAATTCATGAGGAGTTTTAACCGGTTCACCCAATTTACGGCGCAATCGATCTGACAAGGCCATTGGACGAGGTTCGCGGATCATCACAACAACACCGCGACCTTCGTCGTCAATCTGACGCATGGCATCATGTAGAACATCCGGCTGCTCTTCCACATCACCAAGAACATCTCCGAGCAGGTTCAGGGCGTGCATCCGCACCAGAACAGGCTCATCCGTCGAGATATCTCCTTTGATCAAGGCCACATGTTCAGCATATTCAGGCTTGTTGGAGAAGACAATCATCCGCCAGCCTTTTCCGTATTTGGATGAGACATCGGCTTCAATTTCCCGCTCGATCAAGCTGTCATGGCGTCGTCGATAGGCGATCAGATCAGCAATGGTGCCGACTTTCAGATCATGCTCTTTCGCAAATTCCACCAGATCCGGCAAGCGGGCCATGGTGCCGTCGTCATTCATAATCTCGCAAATGACACCAGCCGGGATCATGCCGGCCAGCCGGGCAATATCCACGGCGGCTTCCGTGTGACCGGTTCGGCGCAGAACACCGCCTTCCCGCGCGACCAGCGGGAACACATGT
>DIYE01000025.1 GCA_002428885.1 Alphaproteobacteria bacterium UBA6062 | reverse complement strand
CGAAGGGATTGAGCCCATTGAGACGGATCTGGGTGAATATATCGTCCAGCTCGCCGATGAGCCGCCCAGCCATATTATCGGTCCGGCCGTTCACAAGACCAAGGATCAGGTCACGGAGCTGTTCCATAAACATCATCAGCAATATGGCTATACAGAGCGTGAGGAGGATCCGGAAAAACTGGTCGGAGAAGCCCGGGCGGTTCTGCGTCATAAATACAGGGCGGCGGATGTGGGGATCACCGGTGCCAATTTCCTGGTGGCCGAAACCGGGTCCACGGTGATCGTAACCAATGAAGGCAATGGCGACCTGACCCAGTCTCTACCCAAAACCCATATTGTGGTGGCCAGTCTGGAAAAAGTCATCCCCACACTGGAGGATGTCAGCACGGTTCTTCGGGTGTTGGCCCGCTCCGCCACCGGTCAGGAGATGTCGGTCTATACGACTTTCTCGACAGGTCCCAGGCGGGCGGATGATATTGACGGTCCTGAAAATTTCCATGTGGTCCTGCTGGATGGCGGCCGGTCGGAGATGATCGGCACGGAGCTTCAGGAATTGCTGCGCTGTATTCGTTGCGGTGCCTGTATGAACCATTGTCCGGTTTATCATGCGGTGGGCGGACACAGCTATGGCTGGGTCTATCCGGGACCGATCGGGGCGGCCCTCAACCCCCAGATGGTCGGACTGGAAGAAGCGCGGGATCTGCCGAATGCCTCCAGTTTTTGCGGGCGCTGTGAAGAGGTGTGTCCGGTTCGCATTCCCATCCCCAAAATCCTCAGACACTGGCGGGAAGAAGCCTTTGAGAAGCAAGTTGGCCCGAAACCGGAACGCTGGGGGATTGAGCTGTGGGGCTTTTTCGCCAAAAGGCCTCTGCTTTATCGTTTCGTCACCGGAACAGCAGTGAAGCTTCTGGCCATGCTAGCCGGTAAAAAGGGTCGGATTAAATTCCTGCCGCTTATGAAGGGCTGGACCTCCGTTCGGGATCTGCCGGCGCCGGAGGGACGCACTTTCATGAGTGAGTGGAAGAAGCAGGGAGGGCGACGGTCTTGACATCGAAAGAGAAGATCCTGGATCGTATCCGTGCCCGCAAAGGACGTGGTCCCGTCAAGCGGGAACATGCGGATATCCTCGAAAAACGCATCCGGGAACATGCCCGGAATATTGTCCCCAAAAGAGGTCAGAAGCTGCGATCCGAACAAGTGGGCCTGTTTCGCTCCAAGCTGGAAACCCTGATGGCGACTATGGAAGAGGTGGAAAAGGAAGCGGATATACCGGTGCGTATCCAGGCCTATTTGAAGCAGCATAACCTTCCCTCCCGCTTGAAAATATCACCGTCTGAAGAAGTCTCCAGGCTTTCCTGGTCTGATATTCCAACACTGGAAGTCGTAAGTGGAGCAGGACATGAAGAAGATATCGTTGGTGTTTCCCCGGCTTTCGCTGGCATTGCCGAGACGGGAACCCTTATGATGATCTCGGGGGCGGAAACTCCGTCGACGGTTAATTTCCTGCCGGAAAACCATATTGCGATCCTCAAAATGTCGCGTATGAAAGGGTCTTTTGAGGAAGCCTGGGATCGTCTTCGAGATACGATGGGGGAAGAGGGAATGCCGAGAACGGTCAATCTTATTTCAGGACCGTCGCGAACCGGGGATATTGAACAAAGGCTGATTATGGGAGCCCATGGTCCCAAACGGCTACACGTTATTTTGGTGGCTGATGGTGCGAAAACCGACTAAAAATAAAGGGAAAAAATCCCTTACCGAGGAGGATAGCGCCCTTTGGAAGCATGTTTCCAGGGATGTGAAGAAGCTCGACAGCAACCGTTTTACCGGCTTTGAAGATCTGGAACAGAAGAAAACAGATCCCAAAGCAACGGCTTCCTCTTCCGGTAACAAAACCGGACGGAAAAAGGCAATTCCTCTCAAACCGGCTCCGCAGCAGTCACCATCAAATCCCAGGGAGGAAAACCGCTATTTTCGGAGCAGTGTTACACCGTCGGTGCGCCAGACGGTTCCGGGGCTTGACCGCAATACATCTGAAAAACTGCGCAAAGGCCGGATGATTATTGAAGGACGGGTGGATCTGCACGGCATGAACCGGCGGGAGGCTCATTCCCGGCTGAGGTCCTTTCTGGGCAGTGCCCACCGCCAGGGAAAGCGCTGTGTGCTGGTGATTACCGGCAAGGGATCGACGACGGATAAAACCGATGATGCCCCCTTTATGGGCGGTGGCCGCAAGGGGATCCTGAAAGAAGAAGTGCCTAAATGGCTGGCCGAGCCGGACTTGAGGCGTCTTGTTCTTGACTATCGGACCGCGCAGATAAAACATGGCGGTAGCGGAGCCCTGTATGTTCTGTTGAAACGCACCCGCCGATAGAGGCGGCAAAGGAGATTGAGGTGACACCTTTTGGTCTGCGGGTTCGGGCATTGCGCGAGGAGCAGGATATCAGCTTAAAAAAAATGGCGGAGGATCTGGCGATCAGTTCCGCTTACCTGTCGGCGCTGGAACACGGGCATCGCGGAATGCCGTCCTGGTCCCTAGTGGAGCAGATCTGCTCCTATTTCAATATTATCTGGGATGAAGCAGAGGAACTTCATCGCCTGGCCTCTCTCTCCCACCCCAAAGCCACAGTGGATACGAGCGGCTTATCCCCGACGGCAACGGAATATGCCAACCTGCTCTCCAAGGAAATCCGGAACCTGTCGGAAGCCCGGTTGCAGGAAATGCTCACCTATTTGAAAAACTCAACCCCGAAACGGCTATGAATACCCCTCGCTCCGACCTTGGAAAACGTCTGGCCGGTGGTGTGCAGGTCCTATTTACCGCCCTTGGCTATGCCAGCATGACGGAGGTTAAATTACGCTCGGGCCGGCGGGTCGATGTCATGGGGATCAATGAAAAAGGCCATATCCTGGTGGCTGAGGTGAAAAGCGGACCGGCTGATTTCAGGAGTGACGGCAAATGGGAGGACTATCTGGACTTTTGCGACGGCTTTTATTTCGCCGTCGCCGATGATTTCCCGCTCGATCTGCTTCCCGAAGACCAGGGCCTGATCATAGCCGATCCTTTCCATGCCGAGATCCTGCGGCCCAGCCAGGACTTCACCCTAAACGCCACCCGCCGCCGC
>DIYE01000031.1 GCA_002428885.1 Alphaproteobacteria bacterium UBA6062 | reverse complement strand
CGGCCATAAAGCGTCCGGCCATCAACCCGACCGCTGTACTTTCGACATAGCCTTCGACACCCGTAACCTGGCCGGCAAATCTTAGCCGCGGCACGGATTTCAGGCGCAGTTGATCGTCCAGAACAACCGGACTGTTAATGAACGTATTGCGGTGCAGCCCCCCCAGACGCGCAAATTCAGCATCTTCCAGGCCGGGTATCTTACGGAAGATACGCGTTTGCTCGGCATATTTCAGCTTTGTCTGGAAGCCGACGATATTATAGATCGTGCCGAGCTTGTTATCCTGGCGAAGTTGGACGATACCATAGGGTTTCACATCCGGATTGTTGGGATCGGTCAATCCCACAGGTTTCATGGGACCGTATCGCAGAGTTTCCGGACCGCGTTCCGCCATCACTTCAATGGGCAGGCACCCGTCAAAGTAAGGAGTGTCTTTTTCCCACTCCTTGAATTCGGTTTTCCCGCCCTCATTGAGGTCATTGATGAAATCGTAATATTGCTCTTTAGTAAGAGGACAGTTGATATAGTCGGTGCCTTCACCTTTGTCATACCGGGACTGGAACCAGGCAATGTCAAAATTGATGCTGTCTTTATAGACGATGGGCGCAATGGCATCGAAAAAGGATAAGGCATCCGCGCCTGAGGCTTGATGCACGGCTTCCGCCAGTGCCGATGAGGTGAGGGGGCCGGTCGCAATCAGCGTGTCGCCCCAATCTTCCGGCGGCAGACCCTGGATTTCCTCTCGCTCGATTGTCACGAGCGGATGGTTCTCCAGCTTTTCCTGCACATAGCCTGAAAATTCAACACGGTCCACGGCGAGAGCCCCGCCTGCCGGCACCTTGTTGATATCGGCACTTTCCATGATCAGGGAGCCGAGTTCCCGCATCTCCTTATGCAGCAGTCCAACCGCGTTATTCTCTGCATCGTCTGAACGGAAGGAATTGGAGCAAACGAGTTCCGCCAGCCCATCCGTCAGGTGGGCATCCGTGCCGCGCACCGGGCGCATTTCATGCAGGACAACCGGCACGCCTTTTTGCACAAGCTGCCAGGTTGCTTCTGATCCGGCCAGGCCGCCACCGACCACGTGAACCGGTTTCTTTGTTTCAGTCATCGCTACTCTTCGCCAAAACGCTTCAGGATCAAGCGGCTTTGGTCTTTTTGGGTTTCTTTGCCTTGGCCTTCTTGGCCGGTGCTTCCCCTACCTTGACAGGAGGGCGTTTGGCAAGGATTTCCTTCAAATACTGCCCGGTATAGCTTTCTTTGACCTTGGCAACTTCCTCAGGTGTCCCTTCTGCAACCAAGTAACCACCGGCGTCACCGCCATCCGGTCCCATATCGACAACCCAGTCTGCGGTTTTGATAACTTCCAGGTTATGTTCAATCACCAGAACACTATTGCCGGAATTGACCAGAGCCTGCAGCACTTCCATCAACTTACGAACATCTTCGAAATGCAGGCCGGTGGTCGGTTCGTCAAGGATATAGAGGGTACGGCCTGTCGCCCTGCGGGATAGTTCCTTGGCCAGTTTTACCCTTTGTGCTTCACCGCCCGACAGGGTCGTCGCCTGCTGCCCCACATGAATATAACCAAGACCAACTTGTTGAAGGGTTTCAAACTTCTCGCGGATCACCGGAACGGCCTTGAAAAAGTCGCAAGCTTCATCAACTGTCATGTCCAGAACGTCGGATATGCTTTTGTCTTTAAAGGTAATTTCCAGTGTTTCCCGATTGTAGCGCTTGCCCTTGCAGACATCACATTGCACATAGACATCCGGCAGGAAGTGCATCTCGATCTTGATGACACCATCGCCTTTACAAGCTTCGCAGCGGCCACCCTTCACATTGAAGGAGAAACGCCCGGACTTATAGCCCCGGGCCTTGGCTTCCGGCAGTCCGGCGAACCACTCACGGATCGGCGTAAAGGCACCGGTATAGGTGGCCGGGTTGGAGCGCGGTGTCCGCCCGATGGGACTCTGATCGATATCAACGATCTTGTCGAGCCATTCGATCCCTTCAATCCGGTCATGGGGACCGGGATGGTTGCGGTTGTTGTTCAGTTTCTTGGCGATTGCTTTATAGAGCGTTTCAATGATCAGCGAGGATTTGCCGCCGCCGGAGACCCCGGTTACGCAGGTAAAGGTCCCGAGCGGAATATTGACATTCACCCGCTTCAGATTGTTATGTCGTGCACCGATGATCCGAAGTTCGCGGGATGCTTGAGGCTTTCGGCGAACGGCCGGCAAAGGAACTTCCATGTCGCCGGAGAGATACTTACCCGTAATACTCTCCTTGCTTTTCATGATGTCATCGGGCGACCCTTGAGCAATCAGCTTCCCACCGTGACTACCGGCTTTCGGGCCCATATCGATCACATGATCGGCGGTCATGATGGCCTCTTCATCATGCTCCACCACCAGAACGGAATTTCCCTGATCTCGGAGATTGACGAGGGTTTTCAGCAGGCGCGAGTTATCCCGCTGGTGCAGGCCGATGGACGGCTCATCCAGGACATAGAGAACGCCGGTAAGGCCGGAGCCGATTTGCGAAGCCAGACGAATACGCTGACTTTCCCCGCCGGACAGGGTGCCGGAACCCCGGGAGAGGGTGAGATATTCAAGGCCTACATCCACCAGGAAACCCAGCCGCTCGTTGATCTCTTTCAGGACACGTTCCGCAATCGATTTATCTTTTGCAGATAGCGTGTCATTGAGGCCGAGGAACCATTTCCGTGCATCCAGAATGGATTTTTCGGAAACCTCACCGATTTGCAAGCCGTCAATTTTGATGGCGAGCGCCTCCTGTTTTAGCCGGTGGCCGCCGCAGGCTTTACAGGCCGTCTTGTCCTGATATTTTTCCAGATCCTCCCGGACCCAACTGCTGTCTGTTTCCCGCCAGCGCCGTTCGATATTGGGAATAACCCCTTCAAAAGGCTTATTGGTCTTGTAGGTGCGCATCCCGTCATCAAAGGTGATCTGGATCTTCTGATCTCCCGTTCCCTGAAGGATGGCGTTCTGATGCTCAGGATCCAGTTCTTCCCAGGGAGATGTGGTCTCGAAGCCATAGTGTTTTCCAAGCGCTTCCAGGGTCTGCATATAATAGGGAGCCGGGGTCGCGGAGCGGGACCAGGGCGCGATAGCACCATCCCTCAAGGAAAGGGTCACATCCGGCACGACCAGATCCGGATCAAAATACATTTCCGTTCCGAGGCCCCCGCAGGAGGTGCAGGCGCCATAAGGGTTGTTGAAGGAGAAGATCCGCGGTTCAATTTCCTCAATGGTGAAGCCGGAAACCGGGCAGGCAAACTTGGCAGAGAAGATCTTCCGTTCCTTGTTGTCTGCATCCTCCACCACAAACAGGCCATCGGCCAGCTCTAGGGCGGTTTCAATGGAATCGGCGAGGCGGGTCATGATGTCTTCATTGACGATCACCCGGTCAACCACAACATCGATCTGATGTTTCAGTTTCTTGTCCAACTCCGGGACATCCTCAATCTCGTAAATCTCGCCATCCACTTTGACCCGCTGGAAGCCCCGTTTTCTGAGATCCAGAAACTCCTTGCGATATTCGCCTTTGCGGCCGCGCACGATCGGCGCCATCAAATAGAGCCGTTTACCTTCGCCGAGTGCCATGACCTGATCCACCATCTGGCTCACGGTCTGGCTTTCAATGGGCAGGCCGGTCGCCGGGGAATAGGGAACGCCGATGCGGGCAAACAAAAGGCGCAGGTAATCGTAGATCTCTGTCACTGTTCCAACGGTGGAGCGGGGATTCTTGGACGTGGTTTTCTGCTCGATGGAGATGGCCGGGCTGAGACCGTCAATATGATCCACATCCGGCTTTTGCATCATTTCCAGGAACTGCCGGGCATAAGCGGACAGGCTCTCCACATAGCGGCGCTGCCCTTCCGCATAAATCGTATCAAAGGCGAGGGAGGATTTGCCGGAACCTGACAGTCCGGTAATCACCACCAGTTCATCCCGCGGAATGTCCACATTCACATTCTGCAGGTTATGTTCACGCGCGCCGCGGATACTGATCTTCTTGTGCATCGGTTTCTTTACCCTGGAAACTAGCTTCGACAATGGAGGGAAAGAATTTATAGGCCTTGCCCCCAAATTGCCAGCAGCAATCGGAAAAAATGTTTTTATTTTGTTCCTCTGTACTATGAGGCGGATTTTCGCTGGTCAGGGGGAAGGTGACAGGATAAAGTACCGCACATTTTTAATACCAATATTACGAATCGAGAGCTGAAAAAATGGCAGGTAGCGTCAATAAAGTTATCCTTGTGGGCAATCTGGGAGCGGATCCGGAAGTCCGCTATATGCAGAACGGAAAACCGGTCTGTAACCTCAGGATCGCCACATCCGAAAGCTGGCGCG
>DIYE01000151.1 GCA_002428885.1 Alphaproteobacteria bacterium UBA6062 | reverse complement strand
GGGTCAGGCCTCATTAATGCTGTGTTTTCCATAGAAAAATAATTGTAGGAGATATATTTACAGCGGCGAAAAATAGGTTAGGGTCAGGGCATGATGAAAAACGGCTTTATGGAAATAAAACGGCAGCCTGTTCTGTCGGAGTGGATCGACTATAACGGTCACATGAACGTCGCCTACTATGTGATGGCGTTTGATCAGTCCCTGGACGAGTTACTGGACTATATCGGACTGACCCGGGACTATCGCAAGAAGTCCGGTTGCACGGTCTACGTCCTTGAAACCCACGTGACTTATCTGCAGGAAGTGAAGGAGAATGATCCGCTTGTCATCCGTGTCCGGGTAGTAGACGCAGATCAAAAGCGCATGCATCTTTTTCTGGAAATGCATCACGAGACCGAAGGTTTTCTCGCGGCTACATCTGAGCAGATGGTCCTGCATATCGACGCATCCGGCCCGAAAGCCCATCCTATGCCCGAAGATATTCTCCGTAAACTGATGGAACTACATCGTCAGCAACTGGACTGCCCTGCTCCACCACAACTCAGTGCAACCATTGGTATTCGCCGCAAGAAATCGGCTTAAAGAACGACAATGGATAATCGATATCGTCTTTTATTGCCGGTCTCGGTTGTAATCGCAGTAATTTACCTTCTGGTTCCCTTTCAGGAAGGCAGTCTTCCCTACATCGGTAGTAAAACACTGACATGTTTGCTTTTGGCGGCTTATGCGTTTCTCGCCCTGCCAAAAGGACGGCTTCAAAAAACAGTAACCCTGGCCCTGGTCATTTCAAGCCTGGGAGATTTCTTCCTTGCTATTCGTTCCGCCGATTATTTTACTCAAGGTCTGGGGGCGTTCCTGATCGCCCATCTGATGTATATATCCGCCTTTGCCAGGCATCGTGAGACAGTCCAGACGGCGCCACATGTTTTACCTGTAACGCTTATCGTCGGATTGCTGGCCATTGTTATGATAGCGATCCTCTGGCCACATCTGGGAGAGCTAAGAGCACCGGTTTGTCTTTATATTATTGTCATAGCCCTTATGGCGATAGCGGCGGTGCATTCACGCTTTGAGCCTCTCCTGATCATTCCCGGTGTTGTGAGTTTTATCATCTCGGACGGACTGATAGCCGTGAGTAAATTCCTGACACCTGTTCCCTTTTCAGCATCAATGATCTGGATAACCTACGTGAGCGCGCAAATCCTTATTGTCCTGGCCGTAACCAGAAACAGGCCCCCCGCGTCTTAAACGAATTGTTTCAGGCCGCGGCCTTTGTGTTTTCACTGATTTTTGAAATCAGGTAATCCACATTTTCCGCATCGAACCGGTCTTCGAAATGTGTCAGAACACGCTGAATGACATGATCCCGGAACCGCGCCCGGTCTCCCGGTGTCCCGTCGTATTCCATCTCATTCACCACGTCTACGGCAACGCGCATCATCTCACCAAGCCCGGCCGGAATATCACACTTCTTGCAAAGCTGCTTCAAGCCTTCACCGCCAGCATCATTAATCAGCAAATGCACATTGGATACAGAAATCTCTGCTCCTTTGGCCAGCGCTGTCTCAAAGAAATCCACATCGCCGACACAGAGCGCACGCAGGATGATGGTTGGCGTCAGGCGTCCGTTTTCATGTAGCTGGTCAATCAGTTTCTCAAGATCACCGGAACTGGCCCCTTCTCCCAGCAACCCAATCATGGTTTTCTCACGGCTCGCCAGGATCAAATCGGTCGCCACCCCAGGTGACATCTCATGATGACTGACAAGATGCTCCCGAAGCTTATCGGAAACCAGTGTGACCAGTCTTTCCGTCACAGTGATAGGCAGTTCGGACCGTCTAGCCATCGGGGCGTTGACGGTTTCGTCATCACCGTATTTATCAAGGACCTTTTCAAAGGTTTTTTCAGAAATCTGCGCGCCTTCATTTTCCATCAGGCGGGCAACGACAGTTGCACTGCCGCTATCAGCCAGCTTTTCCGAAACGGCTTCAGAAACAACCTGCCGTCCGGCAATCGCTTCCTGATGACTTTCCGGTTTCGAGTTGATGATCTCAAACAGATCTTCATCGCTCAAAGCTTCCGAAAAAGTCAGCATCGGTGTTGCAACATCAGCAATATCATTTGCCAGTGTTACAGCAATGTCATGAGGCAGATCCGGAAGATTCTTGAGCGTATCCGCCAGGGTCTGACGCACCATAATTTCCGCGTCACCGGCCAATACCCTGAAGATTTCCTCCGCTTCGGCACGCTCCTTATCGCTGAATTGATGGCCGACAAGATTGCCAGCGATCTTTTCAACCGTCTTGGCACGATTTTCTGCGGATCTGTCTGAGAGCAGACGCTCCACATCAGCTGGACTCAAAGAACCGTTTTCAGACACGCTGGCTCCAGTAATCAAAATTATTCCTGCCTGACATCTAAAAGGATTAGTCTTAAGATAGTCTTAACGATCTGCGCATCAGCAAACTTGAATTTGTCATTTTTTTCTATTTATATTTGCGACAAATTGCCTCAGTTCTCCCGAAAATCTACTTACTTTTTCAATCTCAAACGTATATTCCTCAGTGTGCTAGAGAGCATGGAACTAGAAGAGGATAGGAGAGCTTGATGAAATCAGCGATGCTGATAGCCTTGGGCGCAGCCCTTGCTGTGTCGATGGCTACCCCTGCTGCAATGGCGGCAGGAGATGTAAAAAAAGGCCAGAAAGTATTCAAGAAATGCAAGGCTTGCCATACTGTCAAAGAAGGCGGGAAGAATAAAGTCGGACCAAATCTGTTTGGTATTTACGGCAAAGAAGCCGCGAAAGTTGACGGTTTTAAATATTCCAAAGCCATGAAAGGCGCAGGTTTGACCTGGGATGAGGCAACTCTGGACGGTTTCCTTAAAAAGCCCAAGAAATACCTGAAAGGCACCAAGATGAGCTTTGCCGGTTTGCGAAAAGAAAAAGACCGGAAAAACATCATCGCCTATCTGGAGACGCTTAAATAAGCCTCTGGCAAACGGAACAAAGAAAAACGGCCCGGTAATTTCCGGGCCGTTTTTTGTGGTTAGGAGCAGGCCCCTTAATCCCGGACAACCATGACCGAACAATTGGCGTGGCGCACAACTCTTGCCGCATTGGGTCCCAGCAGGTAATCCTGCATTTTTGGCCGATGGGCGCTCATGATAATCAGGTCGCAGTCGATCTTTTCCTGCATGACCAGAATTTCTTCATAGGCCGTGCCGTGACCGACAATCACCTGCGTCTGGATATCGTCCGGTATATGCTCTGAGACAAATTCATGCAGCTGTTTTGCAGCTTCCTTCAGCATTTTTCCCTCATGATCTTTCGGGAAAAAAGAACCGACAATACTCATACCGAAGTCCGGCACAACCGTCATCACATGCAGGGTTGAACCAAAAGCTTTCGCGTAACTCACAGCTTCCGGTACGGACTTCAACCAGGAATCTTCAGCCTCCAGGTCAACAGCCAACAGAATATGTTGATACATTTCCTTTTCCCCTTTCTTAGACAGTGACCGTACTTGCTGCCGCTTTACCGTTCCGGCGGCGCTGCAGAAGACCAATCAGGCACAAGACAACAAGGGCCGGAATATACATCCATTCCTTGGCCGGTTGAGCCGACGGGACAAGGACAGACTGGATTTTCTGATCAAAATCCAAACCGGCTTTCTGGGCGGCACTGTCAAAGG
Organism: Alphaproteobacteria bacterium UBA6062; assembly: GCA_002428885.1. Classification (GTDB taxonomy): domain Bacteria; phylum Pseudomonadota; class Alphaproteobacteria; order Sneathiellales; family Sneathiellaceae; genus Sneathiella. The sequence continues at coordinate 1,186 of DIYE01000151.1, read as the reverse complement.
CGGCATTGTCGATGATGACACTGTCCTCCTCAATCAGCAGCTCCAGCCCAACGGCTTCCAAACGCTCCTCGCCAGTTGCTTCACTGCCGATGGGAAGGATAGCGGTAAAGACCAGCGGATCCCCCACATCATCTTCGCCTTCGACGATCAACCTGACCTCGGAACCCGCTTCAACACTGCCGGCCACCTTCACCAGTTCCGTTGGTGCCGTTTTGACATAAGGCGGAACCACCATATCCATCCAGAAACCCGGGCGAAACAGGGTAAAAGCAATCAGCACCAGAAGAGCCGATTCCCATATCTTTGAACGAGACAGGAAATACCCTTGAGTTCCTGCCGTAAAGAGCAATATGGCCCCGGTCGCAATGACGAAGACAATGACACCCTCCAGTGGTGTCACATCAATCAATAGCAGGTCTGTATTAAAGATAAACAGGAACGGCAGGATCGCTGTTCTCAAAGAATAGAAGAAAGCAACAAAGCCGGTCTTGATCGGATCACCGCCTGACACCGCTGCTGCGGCAAAGGAAGCAAGACCCACCGGCGGTGTCACATCCGCCATAATCCCGAAGTAGAAAACAAACAAATGAACGGCAATCAGCGGGACAATCAGGCCATTTTGCTGTCCAAGACTGACCACAACAGGGGCCAGCAGAGATGACACCACAATATAGTTGGCCGTTGTCGGCAGCCCCATTCCCAGAATCAGGCTCAGGATCGCGGTGAAGATCAGGATCAGGAGGATCTGCCCCTGACTCAGGAACTCAACAAGTTCGGCGAGAACCAGGCCGACACCGGTCTGCGAGACCGTTCCCACGATAATACCGGCTGCTGCTGTTGCAATACCGATACCAATCATATTCCGGGCACCGGCAATCAGACCATCAATCAGTTCATCAAAACCCTGCTTCATCTTCCCGGTCTGCCCTTCCTTTCGGAAGAAGGCAAAAAGCTGCCTTTGCGTCAGCAGGATAAAGATCATCAGAGCCACTGCCCAGAAAGCTGAAAGCTCCGGAGATAATCTCTCAATCATCAGGCACCAGATAAGCACGGCAACCGGCAGCAGGAAGTGAAGGCCCGCCATAACGGTCGGACCAGGCTCCGGTAGAGCCGTCACCGGTGCATTAGGATCATCCACCTCCAGATCCGGATATTTCGCGCAAATGGAAATCAGATAGACATAAAC
>DIYE01000360.1 GCA_002428885.1 Alphaproteobacteria bacterium UBA6062 | reverse complement strand
ACACCCTGGAGCATGCGGGCTTCGGCTTCTTCGGAGAGGTAGGCCCAGCTTGCGAAACCGACGGGAACGTGGCCGCGGTGCCAGAAGTAGCATTGCTCCAGCGCGATGGGTGGCTCGCAGGCCCACTCCAGATCAGTAACAAAAAGATGTTTATGGGCCTTGGAGTGCATCATCAGCCAGGCCGCGTGACCGAAAAGAGCAATTTTCTCAGCTGAATCCGGGAGCTTTTTATCATTCGGCTCGCCAGCGCCGGGGGTAGCACCTGCACCGCTGCCAACAGTCTCATCAAGACCCGCGATCAGTTCGGGCTGAGGGGTTGCCCCATTGGTTGCGTCAGAGGAGGAGGTTCCGGATTTAGTAGACTTGGACATAACACTTTCCTGTTTACGTATGCATACATAAGGAGGCATCAGGGCGATGCCGTTCCAGGAAAGTGTAGACAATCTGTCCGGTTCTCACGAGTATGAATTTTATTTTTATACTTTTACGCCCGTAAACATATGGAACGAAAAAATCTTACCCGTTTATATTGAATAATGAACCAGTTCCAGATTTTTCTCTCCCCCAAGAGAACTAGAGTTCAACATGCCCTGTTTTATCCTCGATTGCTAAAACTTTAGCATTTGTTCAATCAGGACGGCAAACACAATCTTAAAAAAATTCACTTTTAACGCGTTTTTCACGCCGCAAAAATACATCTATAAAATACTATATTTCAATAAAAACAATAATTAAGCCGATTTTTCACGATTTTCCTTACGAACTTTAATCATCAATTCACAGGTTTGACATTTTCCGCATTCGGTGTGCTCTCCATTCTCAACCACAGGTGTTCGGCATGTCCAGGCCATCTCCACAAGTTCTGCGGGAAGGTATCTGATTTCATCGAGCTTGGGGATGATAGGAAAGCGGAGTGTTTTCGGAGGTTCCTGCGGAAAACAGTTGGCCGCAAGGCAGGCTTTCACATGGGTCCAGCGTTCCATCCAGTGCGGCTCTTCGGAGCAGGCACCGATAGCCCATCGGTCCGGCATTCTGTTTTGAGAAGCGAAATAGGAATGACAAACGATGCCCGCCTCAAACCCTACCGTGACAATGTCATAGCCAAAGAATAAAAATCCGCGATGGTCGACACCGGATTCGGAATATTTGACCTCCCGGATATTTTCTTCACACCATTTGACGATCTTGCGGGCCCGTTCGGCTTCGATTTTATGGCGCCCTTCCTGATTGACCATGTGAATATGATGAACCAGAACCTCATCGTCGGTTTCGCGCAGCACTTTGACCAATGTATAAATACTGTCGATCCCGCCGCTGAACATAACCAGTGTTGTTAGCCTTTTGGGTCTGACAGAGATCCTTCCTCCCCGCTTCTGGGTGATGCGAATAACGCTATTATCCTCGTTGTTTTCAGTCTCATCAGTCATCATATCTCTCTACTTACGCCCTGCCTGTTCCGGCAAAATATCGTGTAATCTCATCTACTCGTCGAAGGCTTGCCCCTCCCTTGAACACCCGCGTATATACGATCAACGGAAACAAGTTGAGTAAATGGCACCTGGTTGTAAAAAACTCCCGATCGAGAGGGTAATGCTCCCGATACCGGTCAAAAAAAGGCTTCCTAAAAACAGCATCATAGAGCATGCCGTGAGCCAATTCGCTTTCACGATTTCCATAGGAAAGTGCCGGATCAATAATCCCCGTTATGCGATCGCCATCAGACAAAACATTGCCTTTCCACAAATCTCCGTGGATGAGGGACGGTGCCTGGGGTTCCGGGAGGAGGTCTTCCAAACGGTCAATCACCTGCACAACATTTCTTGCAATAGTGTCTGGTATGGAACAGACAGCCTGTGCCCATTTCAGCGCAGGCTTCAACCTCTGTTCCCTGAAGAACTCAATCCAGTTTTTTGTTTGAATGTTAGTAAGTGGAAACAATCCGAATTGAGTCTCCCATGAAAAGCCATAACTTTCGTTAGAAATATCATGCATTACAGCAAGGAGATCTGCGGCATGTCTCTGGGCTGCCTCATTTATGCCGGCCGCTCCCTTCAGTTCCTCCAAAATCAAACATTCCTCACCTTCGAAGAGAACTTCCGGTACCGGTATATCCGCTTTACCCCTTAAAAAGCAAAGCATCTTTGCTTCCAAAGAGACATCATAATGCTGCGAAGTCTTAAGAATTGCTGTTTGCCCGTCATTCCAGAATAGCTTGTACACAAGACTGCTGTGAGCGCCGGGCAAGCGGTGTATTTTTGCGGGAGGCATAGAAAAACCACTCGCTGAAATTTCTGCTAAAACACTGTTGTTTAGCACAGTCCCTCCCCTTCACACTTGCAGCAGTTTATTCAAATTCCATCCATTAGAGCAACCAAGACTATAGGTACCAACAAAAAAAACTGTCAATTTAATACTTGAAAATCCACTCAACTGGCTGGATTATAAACATTTACTAGTTGTCTTTACCTATTCTGAGATTCTTTCATGCAATTGCCTTTTCCAAGTCTTTTAAGAACATACAGGCTGGCAAACAATGATCCAATTCAACTTTTTAACGAAATAGGTCTTCAAGATAAAATAATCGTAAGGCAGCGCGGCTTTCAAAAACTGGTCATCATCACTCATCCGGACCACCTGCACCATATACTGGTAAAACAACATCAGAAATATGACAAAGCTCCTTTTTTGCGTCTGTTATGGGGACCTTATTTCGGAAATGGTTTACTGACATCTTCAGGTAAAATCTGGCGCCAGCACAGGAAGCTTATCTCTCCGGCCTTTCATTCCCGGATAGTGGAAATATATGCTTCGAAAACTGTAGAGGACACCAAGCGACTGGTTGAATCATGGAAACAAAAAGCGGCGCAATCAGCGACAACGGATCTTGCTTCTGACTTTGCGAATTTCTCTTTGAAACTCGTGTCAGGTACAACTCTTCTCGGTGCAATGAATGAGGAAGAAACAGAGGCTTTCATAAAAGCACTCAATCATGTTGAAGCCAAAATTCGTTTCCGAGACATCGCCGGTATTGCCCATCTCCTTCCACAGAGACCCGCAGCGAAACGAAGGAAAATCATTGAAGCTGTTGATATCCAGGCCCGTAGAACGCTTGAACGTCGTCGCAAACAAAAATCGAATATAGAATATCCTGATATCCTTGATCTATTGATCACTGCGCAAGCATCCGAAACAACGCAGCCAATTTCGGATCAGGATATTATTGATGAAATAAAAACTTTCTTTCTTGCAGGCTTCGAAGTCCTGTCAATCATTTTGAGTTGGTCATTGTATCTGATAAGTTCTATGCCGATGCATTATCGGATCATCCTCAAGGAGTTATCCGCCTTTCCAGCGAACTACACCTTTACCTATTCCGACTTACCTAGACTGGAATATCTGGGTTGCTTCATTCAGGAAGTCATGCGCCTTTACCCCACCAGTGCTCTTATGTCGAGGCAAGCCACTGAGGAGGACAGGATTGATGGCGTTCTTATTCCCAAAGGTAGTCTTATTGAGATGAATATCTGGAAAACCCATCGACATCCTGACTTTTGGGAATCTCCCGATGAGTTTTCGCCAGAGAGATTTCTTGCCGAGAATAGCACAGGCCGCCACAAACACGCCTATCTCCCTTTTGGTGCTGGCCCTCGCGTTTGTATTGGTAAAACCCTTAGCATGGCTCAGTTTCAACTATGCCTTGCAACGATATTAAGAGAGTTAAATTTTACGCCTCTAAAAGATCAACTTCCTCGAATTATCGGTGCATCGTCGATGCAGCCCAAAGGCCCTCTAGAAGTGAAAATTTCCCTGAATTAAGCATCACTCAATTTATTCCTAAAAAAGTTTCGACAATGAACAACATTTTCCCTGGCCTTTTAAGAACGTATCATCTTTCAAACAACGAACCTCTATTGTTGTTGAAAGAAATGGGGCGACAAGACAAAGTTGTTCTTAGAAGGCGGGGTGCACAGCGGCTCGTTTCTTTAACGCACCCCGATCATCTGAAACATGTCTTGATAACAGCCAATGACAAATACCAGAAAGCTCCTTTTCTCAGGAATATGTGGGGTCCTTATTTTGGAGAAGGCTTACTATCTTCATCCGGATATCACTGGCAAAAGCATCGTAAAGTCATATCACCCGCTTTCCATATCAGAATGATTGAAAAATATGCAAGTGAGGCCTCCCGGCTCAGTCAAAGATTGCGGGACGACTGGTCCAAGAAAGCAAAAAATGGAGAAACAATTCATCTGGCATCAGATTTTGCGACTTTTGCCCTTGAACTTGTTGCGCACACCGTTATCTCCGGCGCCATGACACGAGAGGAAATTCAGCAGTTTGCGGTTGATCTCAATAGCGTTAGTAGTGAGATACGTCTTAGAGACCTGGCCGGCATCGCACATCTTTTTCCGCAAAAGCCGGCCAGCAAAAGGCGGGACGCAATCGCTATGGTAAACACCTTTGCGAAAAAGGCGCTGGAGCGCAGGCGGCAGTCCGAAGACGTCGTCCCGGATGTCCTTGGCTTACTTCTCCAGGCGCAAACCGCTGATGATAGCGACGACTTCACAGATAAAGACATCCTTGATGAGGTGAAAACCTTTTTCCTGGCAGGCTTTGAAGTAACTTCTATTGTCCTGAGCTGGTCTTTGTATCTTTTAGGGCAAATGGACGACCAGAGGGAAAAAATACTGTCTGAAATTGATCAACTGCCTGATGCTCATTCCGTCACTTTTGATGACCTGAAGAATCTCGGATCTCTTCGACGGTTTATTGATGAAGTCATGAGACTTTACCCACCAGGCCCCATCATGTCGCGGCAAACTATCAGAGATGATGAAATCGACGGCATTGTTATTCCGAAAGGCTGTCTTGTGGAAATGAATGTCTGGCAAACCCATCGACATCCTGATTTCTGGAATGATCCTGAGCATTTCAATCCAGATCGCTTTTTGCCTGAAAATATTCGCGGACGACACAAACATGCATACCTGCCTTTTGGATCAGGCCCTCGAACCTGTATAGGCAAAGGCATGGCTCTGATGGAAATTCAACTAGCTCTCGCAACCGTCTTGCAAAAGATGACAATTACACCGGTAACAGATCAATGGCCTAATTTCGTCAGCACCTTTGTCATGCGACCAGAATCATCGTTACCGGTTAAAGGTATTTTGAGGGAAAATCAGGCTGCCTCAAAAATTCGTCTTGCAAACGGCTTATAGTTTTCCGGGGCAATACGGCAGAGACAAACAAGTTCATCTCCATTTCGATAACCCGGATTCTTCTCCAGAAAAAAACGAACATCCGGCAAACGCAGATCCTTTTCAGGAATGTCTGCCCAGGCATCCTGCAGATGACCATGAGACTCCGGGAACTGAACTATTCCTGAACGTGTATCGTAGCAGTCTCCAAATCGGCGGCTTGCCAGTTCATTAGCGAGTTCCCTGAACTCCTTCTCAGTATCAGCGTCACCGTTAAAAGCTGGATAATAATCATAATAGAACGTTTTAAGATACCGATATGTCCGATGCCCCTTCACAATAAGAAGCCAATATATCGGGATATCCTGCTTTTCACGATAAATCTCTGCTGATATCTCAAGGAACTTTCTGGTAAGAGCCTGCGTCCCCCAATATTCCCTATCAATAATTGTGTCTCCGGAAAAAAGAACACAAATTTCCTTACCAGCCACCGTTGTGTCCGAAATTTCAAGAGTAGAAAACCCTTTCACGGTTTCACTCTCATCAAACATCAGAAAAACGCGATCTTTCTTCAGAAAGTCTGATTTAAACAGAGAGTATGACGTTCCACCATAATATTCCTGATATAGGCTAAACAGCAGCCTAATGTCATTTTCTAGTACTGAAGAAACATCGACACAGTCGGATGTCAGTTCTTTCATCGCTCCCGCAAAGCCTCCTGCTTGTATCTCAAAAGCGGTGTCAGGACATATTCCAGCACACGCCGCTTGCCGGTTTTGACTTCGACCGTTGCCGCCATGCCGGCGCTGACATTGACCATTTTGTTGTCGACCTGGATCTGGTTTGCGGCCATTTCGATGCGGGCGTCGTAAACAAGGCCGAGATTTTCGTCTTCGATGGCGTCCGGCGACAAGTGAAGGACTTTGCCGTGGATCACGCCGTATTTTGTGTAAGGGAAGGCTTCCAGCTTAATTTCTGCATCCTGCCCCTCCTCCACAAAACCGATATCCTTGTTCAGGACTTTTGCTTCCACCACAAAAGCGGAGCCTTCCGGGACGATAACCATCAGCGGCGCGGCAGCTTCGACCACGCCGCCGATTGTATGAACCACCATCTGCTGGACCTTGCCGTCTACCGGAGCCTTGAGCTGCCGGAGCGTATTGCGACGCTCTGCTTTCAGGATTTCCTGGATAACGGCCTGAAGTTGCCGTTCCGCTTCATTGAGTTCGGTCAGACGGGTTGTTTGTTTTTCGGTCTTTTCGCGGATCGCTTCCTGCTTCAGAGCGGCAATAGAGGCCTTTACTTCATGGATGGCCGCCTTTTCGGTGATCAGATCCTGCTCGGACTCCACCTGGGCCCGCTGCAATTCCAGCAGCCGAAGCTTACTCGCATGCCCCTTCCCTTCCAGCAGAGCAATTGCATCCACCTGCTGGCGGATATAGGGAAGCGTTGCCTTCAACTTTCCGATGCGGGCGTTAGCAACGCTCATCTGGGCCTGCCGCCGGGCCAGTTCTTCCTTGAAGTAAATGTCGCGGGCTTTGTATTCGGCAATTTCACTGAGGATGCGCTGTTTCTGAAGCGCTATTCTTCCGGGATCGGCTCCTTCAGGGGGTTCAAAGCTGTCCAGTGCTTTTGGTATAGATACGGCCAGCGCCTTCAACCTGGCCAGCTCCAGTTCCGCCGTCATCTTCTCCTGGGTGAGCCTGTCCAGATCCGCTGCACTGTCGGTCGGGTCCAGTTCAATCAGCACTTCCCCGGCCTTGACGGATTGTCCGTTCTTCACATGGATAGCCCGGACCACGCCGATCTCAGAAGCCTGGATATATTTTACATAGTCGCTGGGAACAATCTTGCCATTGGCCGAAGAAACCACATCAATTTTGCCAAACCAGGCCCAGACAACGGCGATAATCAGAAAAACGCCAATGCTCAACATAACCCCGCGCCCGACCGGCGAGGCAGGTGTCTCCATCACTTCAATCACCGCCGGCAGGAACTCATAGTCACTACGTTTGCGCTTGATGACAGGACGCTCTTTCTCGGCCTTTTTGGCTTCTTTCCAGATGGAGGCAGAGCGTTTGATCCCTTCAAACATTTCCCATGCCCCCGAGCTGCTTGTCAAAGAGCTGACGGAACAGACCATTTTGCTTCAAAAGCTCCTCAGGCGGGCCGTCCTCAATGATACGACCATTTTCCATGGAGATGATCCGGTCTGCCATTCGAAGAGCAGACATGCGGTGAGCGATGATAAAAGCGGTCCGCCCCTTGACGATATGGGACATGTTATCCTGGATCAGCTCTTCCGACTCAGCGTCGAGCGCACTGGTCGCCTCGTCAAAAATCAGAACTCTTGGAGAGGTCACCAGCGCCCTTGCAATGGCGATCCTTTGCCGTTGGCCACCGGACAGGTTACTGCCTCGTTCCTCAATTTCCGTATCATAGCCTTCCGGCAGTTCAAGAATGAAATCATGGGCGCCCGACAATTTGGCTGCGGCGATGACCCGCTCCATCGGAATGGTCGGATCGGAAAGGGCGATATTATCCCGGACAGAACGGCTGAACAGAATACTCTCCTGTGGAACCACACCGATTTGACGGCGCAGCCAGCTTGGATCCACCATCGACACATCCGTTCCGTCAACCAGCACGCGGCCTTTCTCAGGCACGAATAAACGTTGCAACAGCTTGGCGAGGGTACTTTTACCGGATCCGGACTTGCCGACAATGCCAATAACCTGCCCAGGCTCTACCTTAAGGGAGAGATCCGCCAGGATTTCCGGACCGTCCGGACGGTACCGGAAGCCAACATGATCAAACTCCACCTCGCCGGAAATATCCGGAAGCCTGACCCGGCCCGGGCGGTATGCCGGTTCTGCCGGTGTATTAATGATATCACCCAGCCGTTCAACAGAGACCCGGACTTGCTGGAAATCCTGCCACATCTGCGACAGGCGCAGGATCGGCTGGGTCAGCCGGTTG
>DIYE01000150.1 GCA_002428885.1 Alphaproteobacteria bacterium UBA6062 | reverse complement strand
AATAATCCGTTGCACATCATTTTCATCCATAATGAAGAAAATCCCCGTCGCCGGCAGGAGACGCTCAACGGCAGCATCCAGACCAACCCCCCAATCATCGGCTATATCCGCCAGGTCGTGACCGGACAGTTCCGGATAGGGCTCGGACTCGGCGACAATCACCCGCGTCGCCTGACGATGACGACCAGAATTCAGCATTGTCGAACTGGCTGTCCAGGGCGTGGTATCCAATCCAACATCCTGCAACTTCTTTGCTGCATCAATCATCGGTAGCGTCACCATGGACTGACCGTGATTAGCGAGGCCTGCGCATTTATGGTGGGAGATATGGACACCGCAGCGGGCTTCGCGGCCAATCAGGAATGTCTCCTCAAGGGCTTCGATACCCTGATCTCCCTCATCCCGCATATGCGTGACATAGAGCTTTCCATGCGACTGGGCCACACGTGCCATTTCGATTAATTCTTCCGTCGGTGCCGCCTGCGCCGGCGGATAAAAGGGGCCGGTTGACACACCAATACCGCCCTCGTCAAGCGCCTGATCCAGCGCACGGCACATAGCAAGAGTTTCGGCCTTGTCTGCCGGTCGGTTCAAATCGCTGACCTCGTTGATTCTGAGAGTCCCATGACCAATAAGACAGGCTGTGTTAACCGTCGGCGGCACGTCACGCAGCCGCGCCTGATAGTCGGAAAATCGCTTAAATCGCGGCGCATTTGGATCCCGTGACAAGATTAAGGCAAGAGGTTGCGGCAAAGCACCTGTAGCCGTCAGAGGCGCGATGGAAAATCCGCAATTCCCATTGATAATAGTGGTCACGCCCTGATTAATGGAGCACGCCATTTCAGGATCGCTCAAGACCACTTCATCATGATGGGTGTGGCAATCAATAAAACCAGGACTAACAACTTTGCCGGACGCATCGATTTTATGGTCCGCCTCCCACTCTGCCAGCGGACCAACGCCGGTGATCCGATTGCTCGTCACAGCAACATTGGCGACACGGCGTGCAGCACCCGTCCCGTCAATAACCAGGCCGCCCTGAATAATAATATCAGCCTTCATATTTTGTATCCTGGCCGTCGCGGGCCTTACCATTAACCCAGCGGGCGATCAGGTGAATAAGAACCAGAATGATCATGATCGGCACGGCAATAGCAACATACACGGTGGAAAAGTCCATTGCATCGGCGGTCGTTCTGCTATGCCGCAATAAAAAGCCCCGATTCAGGTTCATATTCGGGCCAACAAAGCAGTACCACAGGATCGGTAGAAGATAGATGAGAACAACGGCGGACTGAATAAAGCCGGCAGCTTTTGCGATAAATCCGTTTCCAGGCGATGAGCTGATCAATGCCGGGTCAAAGCGACGCTTGAACGATATTGTTGCTCCAAGAAGCCCGGCCCAGATCATGGCATATCTGGCCAGCTCCTCTGTCCAGGAGGGAGGTGACGCGAAAGCATATCGCGCCACCACCTGCAATAAAACGGCTAACACCAACACAGCCAGCGCCGTTAAAGCGGCCATCACCGCGAGGCGATCAAGACCAGCGCTGAGTGACAGAATGCTGGCGCGAAGACGGTTCATGATCAGGATCGATCCTTACTTCCGAAGCTTATCCAAAGCGCCCGTGAACAGCGCCAGATCATCGGCAGACATTACATCCTTCCAGGTGGTACTCGCAGCTTCCGCCATCTTGGCCCGTTCACCGCCGCGCAGTTCCGAAATCGTTACACCGGCTTCAATATGACGTTTACGTACGGTTTCTTTCCACGCATCCACCCAGCCCCGATTAGCGGCAATACCCGCTTTAATCGCAGCGTCAATCGCCGCTTTTCCATTGTCAGAGAGACCGGCATACCAGTCTTCGGATACCAAAACAGCGCGGGCAGATGGTGCGATATTGGCCGGGGTAAAATGAACCAGAAATTCCGTATGCCCGGTCCGAATTGCAGAATTCGGCGGATTGAAGTAGCCCTCGGCAATCCCTGTCTGGATCGCATTTGCCACTTCCGACCACGCGATGATTGTACCTTTGGCACCCATCGCTTCCTGATAAGCCAGCATCTCCGCGTTCAAAGAGCGAAACCGCATTCCTTTCAAATCAGCCAACGTCGTAATGGGACGGGTTTTATTGTGAATGCCGATAGGAACGCCAATATAATTTAAGCCGGATAATCTCACGCCATTCTTCAGAAGCGGAACATTCATCCGCTTCAACAGGTCGCTTTTCTCCACCAGCATGTCCAGTTCATCATTTCCCTTAAACATGAAGGGGAGCGCGAGACCCTTCATCAACGGGCTCATGCCATAGCCCGTAGACATCGTCGCGAGATTGACATGAATAAGGCCTTGAGCAACTTGATCAAATCGCTCTTTCTCTTTACCCAGTGTGCCAGATGGAAAAACGCTGACCTTAAAATCACTCCCTTTAAGCGCATCACTGAAGCCCTTTACAAAAGCAGCTTCGGCATTCTTGCTGGGATCATTCACACCATTTAGGGCGAGCTTGACCTCTTCTGCCTGGACCAGACTGGCTGCGAGCATGGCAGCAGCAGACAATAGAATTGTTTTTAGTTTCATCGGTTCTCCTCCTTGTTAATTTTTAATGAGATCACATCAGGCCAAGCGCGCGCGGCAGCGCCAGGCTTATGTCTGGAATAAATGTCAAGACAATCAGTAGAACAACTTCAGCCAAAAAGAAGGGGAGTGTCGCCCAGATCAGGCGCCAGTAATCCATATCCACCGTTGTTGCGAGGATAAGCAAAACCCCACCCAAAGGCGGTGACAAAAGTCCTGTTGTAATATTGAAGCAAATCACAATACCCAAATGAACAGGGTCAATCCCCATAGCGAGGGCAACAGGCACAAAGATAGGGGCGAAAAGAGCCACTGCCGCTTTCACATCCATTGCCATTCCGGCCACCAAAAAGACCACATTGATCAGCATCAGATAGCCAAGGGGCCCCAAGCCCCAGGCCGATATCAGCGCTGCAATAGCTTGTGGCCACTGCTGCAACGCCGCAAGATAACTGAATGTCGAGATCGCACAGAGAATAATAAAGAGGGCACCCAGCAAAACGGCCGCGCGGGTTGCGCTGTCCTTTAAACCTTCAAGGGTCAGCCCGCCCAGAACAAACCCAACGAGCATGGCAGCAAAAACCGCCACCCCGGCTGCCTCAGCCGGCGTCATGACGCCAAATAATGTTCCCCCTAGAATAATCACCGGAAGCGTCAAAGCGGGAAGCGCCCGAACAAAGGAGCCAAAGACGGGCGGAATATCCATATCGGCACCGCCTGGATGGTCGTGACGCCAGGCAAAATAAGCGTTCATCACCATCAGGACTCCAGCCAGCAAAAGACCTGGCACGATCCCGGCTGCAAAAAGCGCGGTCACCGACGTTTCCATCAACGCCCCGTAAAAGATCAAAATAGAGGATGGCGGGATGATCGGACCGATAATGGAAGAAGCCGCCGTGACAGCGGCAGCATAATCAAGGCTATATCCCCGCCGCCTCATCTCCGGGACCAGTGCATTTCCAAGAGCGGCTGCATCCGAGACGGCGGATCCTGAGACACCAGCGAAAAAAACACTGGTGACAATATTGACATGCCCGAGCCCACCTTTGAGTCGACCCAGCAATGACATTGAAAAATCAATTAAACGGGAGGCCAAACCGCCCCTGTTCATTAAATCTCCGGCAAAAATAAACAGCGGCATCGCCAGAAAGGCGAACACATCCAGTTGACTGAACAGGCGTTGCGGCAAAACAGCCCAATAGCCTGAATCTCCATAAAGCCAAAAGGTCGTAATCGCTGATGCACCAATCACATAAGCAATCGCTGCGCCGGAACCGACGCCGAGAAGAATAAAGCCGAGTACAAGGACCAGATTCACAAAGTATCTCCAAAAGCTCGCATCCACAGTAAGCTCTTGGCAGTTTTGATAAATAGAATATATTTGCAAATACCATAGTATTTTTCTATGGTCAGTTATGCGTTCTATTACACTACAGAGACTTCAGGTCTTCTGCGCAGTCTACGAACAGAACTCAATAACGGCAGCCGCTAACCAGCTTCGTCTGTCGCAACCCACTGTTTCACGGCACCTTCGGGATTTTGAGGCGGCACTCGGCCTGTCTCTTTTCATACTCGACAAAGGGCGCATCCTTGCAACAACCCAAGCAGATGAGATCTACCTCGAAAGTCAGTTTTTACAAAAAGGGCTCTACCGATTAGAAAATCGTATTGAGCGCCTCCGGGAGGGGGCCGGTAGCGCATTGTCGATTATGAGTGTCGGCCTTTTGGCTGCTTGGCCACTCCCCTCCGCGGTTGCTGAATTATCTTCCGAATTACCGCGCCTCAGAATATCTGTCGATATCGGTACTGCTGATCAACAACTCAGTCTGTTACGCGCCGGTTTGATTGATCTGGGGATCATAGCAGGTGACATCCAGGCTGAGGGGTTGATGAGCACATCCGTCGGAAAAGGCCATTTGGTCGCAATCTTCCCAGCGGCCCTTCCCCTGCCAAAAAAACCGACGATCACGCTGGAAGAACTTGCCAGGCTCAATGCTCTCCCCCTGTCTCCAAAAGGGCCTCTCGGCCGCATCCTGAACCGGAGTATTTTAGAGCAGGGACTCAGTTTGACATCGAGAATCGTTGGTAATTCAATTGTGGCGGTTCCCCATCTCGCCGAAACCCTGCGCTGTCCGGCCATCATCGACAATTTCACCGCGCGCACTCTTCCAAAGGACCGATTTAAAACAGTCTTGCTGGAAGAGATCCTCCACTTCGATGTGCAGACCGTCACCCCCCGCTTAACCGGTGCGCATGACATTGCTGCAAACACACTCGTGCAGAGCTTACAATCCATCCTCAAAACAGACTTTCAGGAGAGCATCTCCTCATAGGCAATGTTAAGAGCTATCAGATATCTTCGATATTTTTATGACGCATATTTTGCAAGCCTAAAGTTTCAGCAAGGTGTCTGGCGCCGGAGGCTGCTTAAAGGTTGCCTCCCTGCCAGGGCAATAACAGGTATGTTTCTTCAACAGCGAGCGCTGAAGGACGAGTTTTAACCCCCGATCTGCCGCTCCATCAGTCGCTGATACAAGCCCGGTGCAAATCGGTTAATGCGCCAGGCGAGTTTGGCGATGCGGCCCACAGGGGTCATAGGACGGGCTTTGTCATAGCCTTTCAGGATCGCGCGCGCGGCGGCGTCCGGGCTCATATAATCCGTGCCGTCGTTGGCAGAGCCGGGGCGGGCAGTGCCGTCCGGCTGGCGTTCGGCCTTTCCGAGATTGGTGGCCACAAAGGAGGGGGAGGCAATCAGGACTTTCACATCATGGGTCTTTTCTTCAGAGCGCAGGGACTTGAACAATCCTTCAAGGGCATGTTTTGATGCGGCATAAGTCGTCCGGTGATAGAGCGGGGCAAAACCGGCAACCGATGAAATTGCCAGATGGGTTCCCCTGGCCGCCCGGACAGCTTTCAGAAAAAGCGAGGCCATCCTGGCCGCCCCGAAATAATTGATCTCGAAAACCCGGCGGTGGCTTTCTTCACTGATCTCTTCAAAGGGGAGGATCTGGGTGATCCCGGCGTTATAAATGACAAGATCAATGGCCGGACTGTCTGACAGAATGCGACTCGCAGCGGCATCCAATGCGGCCTTGTCGGTGATATCACACTGGATGGGGATTTGCTGATCGGTTTGTTCCGTACCCGAAATATCAATATCCAGAAGATAAACCCGAAACCCGCGATCCACTAACTGTTGCATAAGCGCCCGGCCAAGACCGCCGCAGGCTCCTGAAAGAACGGCTGTTTTCAAAGACCTGCCTCCTCCTGCCAGAGATCAAAGACCTCAGCACTGCTTTTCTCCGGGACATATCCGAACTCTTCTTTCAGGGCCTGATTATCAAGGACCGGACGATATTGCAAAAACCCCACTTGCTCAGGCCCATACCGGCTGATCCCGAGAGGTCTGGCAATGCCAAGCGCTACCTTCAGCAGCCAGGCAGGCAGGCGCAGGATCGGTTTCTTCAGGGCAGCAGCGAGATCCGTCACCCCCATGGCACCATCACCCGCCACATTGAAAACGCCCGGCGGGCCGTCGGCAATGGCACGGCGTAGAATACGGGCGAGATCGCGGGTCCAGATAAAGACAAAAGGACTTTCACTCCCCTGCACGGCAGGCAGTCTGGATTTGTGAAACAGCGCTGTAATCTGATTGTCCGTCCCCGCGCCAAGAACGGTTCCCACCCGAAAAATAACCTGCTCCAGCGCCGGATGGTTTTTCCGATAGTCTGCCAGCATCTCCTCCACCAGCCTTTTATGATCGGCATAGGCAAATTCCGGATTGCCGCGCAGGCTGTCCTGTTCTTTAAGCGGCACCGGATTATCCGCATGATAGCCATAGGCCGCTCCGGACGAGGTAACCACGATCCGGCTCGTCTGGCTGGCAATCGCCGCCTCCAGTATTTTCCGGGTGCCCGCCACATCCACCGCATAGGCAAAATCCCGGCCGCTGCCTTTGGGTGGATTCACGACGGACGCGAGATGGATGATCACATCCGGCTTTTCCTCTTTCAGGATACGAGCCGGATCCTCTGTCGTGATATCCAGGGTTCGAAAGCGGATACCGGCAGGCAGATCCGACGGAGCTTTCAGATCGGTTGCCACACTATCGTAGCGGCCGTCCTCAGCGAGAACGGAAAGCAGCTCCCGGCCGACCATACCGGCAGCCCCTGTTATCAGGACTTTTTCTGTCATCGCGGCGCCTCCGTCCGGGCAAAAACCATGGCGAGCCCCAAACCCGAGATCGCGTGCCAGATCCCCCAGAAGGCGGCGACCACCGC
>DIYE01000211.1 GCA_002428885.1 Alphaproteobacteria bacterium UBA6062 | reverse complement strand
CAGCGGCAAGTTTTCTGTTGATCCAGAGCGAAACTAGCTCCCAGACAAGATAACCAAAAGCAATGATCAGCAGAAACTGAAAGAGTTTACCGGCAACCTGAGTTCCGACGCCGGCCGCTGCCAATTTGGAGAAATCAATCTCCCACAGGGCGGCTATAATGAGGATAGCAAGGCCAAAAGAGACAACCCTGCCAATACGGAAATAGCAGCTTTTTGCCGCCTGGTAAGCTTCTTCCGCGACCAGGCCTTCCCCTTTCATCGGCTTTACCTTGTAGCTGACAATGCCCCGGATCAGGGTGTCAAAAGCCGGAGCGAAAAGAAGAATGACAAGCGTTAATTCCGCCTGTCCTCTCAGGAAGTGCCAGGCCTCGTGAATGACCAGGGACTGGACCAATATCCAGGTGAAGGCCGTCATCACGATCCCGAACCAGGGATAAGCAATTGATATCATGTTCTGAATCTTGGAAATATGTCCATCCGGTTTTCCAAGCATCATCATGGTGATACCGTTTCGGAAGTGAAAGAGGGCTATTCCAAGCCAGATATAGAAAGCGAGAACCAACCAGAACCCTAACCTGATTTCTTCAATCTCTACGCCTTGCTTGTTCAGGAAGATCACAATCCAGTAGGCAAAGCCCAGAAGGAAAACCAGTCCGTTCTGGTTTTTATGTATATATTTTGCGGTGTAGTTATCCGTATGTATAAGTCTGAGATCCGGACGATCCGGAGCCAGCAGAAAGCGACCCATCGCAGAGACCAGCCTGGGCAGGATGATCAGATTGGTAACGAGGAAATCTGTTGCCGGTTTCAGGCTTTCCGGCATCAGGCTTTCGACAATGATCGCTGATACGGCAAAGAAAGCGGCGATGCCTAAAATCTGGATCAGAAGACGCCGGGCAAGAAGCTTAACGGTCTCGGCCAAAGTAGCGTCTTCCTGTATTTGACGGATTTCGTCATGCCATTTCCTGGCAATCCGGTTCACGCAAATCTCTGCGACAATACCGAGGCCCAATCCGAGACCTAGAACGCCGAGAAAGGTCAGAACACCTGACCAGCTATGCGTGCCCACAAAGTTTGAAAAACCCTTGTAGATACCGCCAAAAATATGCGGAGTATTCAACACGGCATCACTCAGGGAAGTGGCAATTCCGACAATGGTGTCCAGCAGTAATTCATGGACCGGGCTGCCTGCGCTTGCCGGCTGTTCGGGTTTGGCAAGTGTGTCCAGTTGTTTGATTAGGATGTCCCTGACTTCCTTGTCCGACAATCGGGATAACAGATCTCTGATTTCCGCCGGAGAGAGACCTTCGACCGAGGGAACCGGGTTTTCAGGGTTTTTAGTTTCCGACGATGGACCGGGAAGAGAGGAAATCTGCGCCGATACTGCTGGAGAAAAACTCAAGGCAAGGCAAGCAGCGATCAACCACGCATACAGAAAATTTCTCATGACACCCCCGATATCGATTTTCCGATATTAGGTCAGTCTTTGTCAGGAAAGTAAAGAGATCCGAGCATCTGGAAAGTGAACGGTATATTTCTCAAACAAGGGTTTTAGCAAATTCGATCAGTCTTTTGGAAAGATTGCTTTTCGGGCCTGAAAAGTATGATCCTGTGAAGCTAAGCGGTAACGGTGTCCAGTCGCATATAAGCTTGACCAGGCGTCCTTCTTTTTCCGCATCACTTGCAAAATGTTCAGGCAGAATACCGATGCCGGTACCACATTCGATCAATTCTGCGACTGAGGTGTAGGAGGCACAGGGAAAAACAGAAAATCCTTCAATTTTATTTTTACTGAGATATTCGGTGACCTCCAGATAATGCTTAGAATATTTGGATCCGGTAATGAGTGGAAAACGGCTCAGATTCACAAGGTTATAGGGGGTGAAATTGTTGAGTCCCGTCGAGGGAGCCGCGTACCAATACTGCTCGTAGGTTGCAAAATTTATGTCTTCGATCCTGCTGCTATTCACTGGCCCTGTTAAAAAAGCCGCGTCCAGAGATCTGTTCTGAAGACTGTGTTTAAGATTGGTCGATGTGTCGACAGTCAGAATAAGTTCAACACCAGGGAAAACAGTTGCAAGTCTTTCCTGAAAGCGGGGAAACCAGGTCGCAACAGCATATCCGGTTAAGCCCAAGTGAATTGTACCGTTTGATTTGATATCCCCTTGAACAATCTCCGGCAATCGTTCCGCTGTTTTAATCATTTCTTCTGCGTAAGGACGCAGGGCTTCTCCCTCAGATGTGATCAGGATATTGCCTGTATCCCGTTCGAATAAGCGGGCGCCCAGAATTTCTTCCAGTTTGGCAATTCTGGAGGAAATGGCAGGTTGTGTCGTGTTCATCTTTTCAGCCGTTTTCCGAAAACTGCCAAGAGATGCGACCCATAAGAATGTCCTGAGATGTGTGATGCTTAAATTTTCGGACATGAATAGATTTATCCAATCAGGGAGGGGTAACGCAAAAGATTTTTCTTATAAATAACCATCATCCGTTCGTAAAGAAAGAACTGCTGTTTGTTAGCAGCAGGACTGATTTTTATATCTCGGAATAACTTGCTCTTTTCCTTCAAAAGGGCTTTCGATATGGTTGGGGAGACAGCAAGAATAAAAGGCCGCGTTTTTTGATATTGCGGCCGCATAAAGGGCGATAATAATGAAAAGCTATCAATTTGAAGAGTATGGTGCTCCGTTTGTTGAAAATACAATGGAAGCGCCACCAGTTAGTGGTGATGAAGTCCTGATCAAGATTTCCGCCTGTGGTGTCTGCCACAGTGACATCCATATCTGGGAGGGGTATTTCGGTCTTGGCGGTGATAAAAAACTGGATATTACCGGAAATCGCAAACTGCCCTTTACACTGGGACATGAAATTGTCGGTGAGGTGGTTGCCATTGGCGAGAATGTCACCAATGTTAAAATTGGCGAACAGCATGTTGTGTATCCCTGGATCGGATGTGACGATTGTTCGACCTGCAGCTCTGGCGATGGCCACCTCTGTAACCGCCCTAGAGCGCTTGGCGTTGATGTTGATGGCGGTTACAGTGACCATCTTCTTGTGCCGCATTCCAAATACCTGCTCGATTACGGTGATTTGCCCAAAGAACTGGCCTGTACTTATACCTGTTCGGGTTTGACGGCTTATAGTGCCATTAAGAAGGTGAAGCCGCTCGCTGATAACGGCTCCCTGATGATTATCGGTTGTGGCGGTGTTGGTCTGGCGGGCATGGCTATCGTCAAATCTGTTACTAATGCCAAGGTCTATGTTGCCGATATTGACCCTGAAAAACGCCAGGCCGGTCTGGATGCCGGTGCGGACGCGGCTTTTGATCCCAATGACCGGGATCAGTTCAAGGAACTAATGCGCCTGACAGGTGGCGGCGTTAATGCCGCTATCGATTTTGTTGGTGCAGACAGCAGTACAAAATACGGTGCCAGTATTCTGGGTAAAGCGGGTAAGCTGATTATTGTCGGCCTGTTTGGCGGCAACTTCTCCATGCCGATCCCCATGTTCCCGATTAAAGCTATTGGTATTGAAGGTTCCATGGTTGGTAGTCTTCAAGAGATGCATGAACTGATGGAACTGGCCAAAGCCGGCAAATTGAATGCGCTGAAGCTTGATGAACGTCCCATGCAGGAAGCGTATAATGCGCTGACAGATCTGCAGAAGGGGGATGTGGTCGGACGAGTGGTCCTGAAAAACTGACTGCCGCATACCGAGACGATTTGAAAAGGAGCTTCGGCTCCTTTTTTGTTGCGGGTAGAGCTTAGTGGATGGGCCCGATATATTCCATTTCGATCAGTTCTTTTACAACGCGAAGCAGGTGAAGGCAGGCGTTAAGCTCTTCCTGAGCACCTTGTTTGCGGAGACTTCTGGCTTCTGAGTCTAGAAGATCTACCGCATTTTCACCCTGATGCATGATCATGTAATGGGCCGTGCTATACAGATCTATTGCTGATTCCGGCTGAAACTCGATGACATTCATCATGGTACCACTCCTTACACGCTATAAAGATCAACTATCCCTAAAATACCGGATAAATCTTAATAACTGGTAAGTAAGAAGTAGTAGGGTTAATAAAGCGTTAATGGGTAGATCCTGAAGGGTGCGTTTCTTCAACACGACTTACATAAGTCACATAATGAGAACAATTAATATGCGAACTGACAGTTTGGCATAATCGCGTTGACGGCAAGGAATTGGTTTGTTACGCCTTACCGGCCCGCCGCTCGAAAAAGCAAA
>DIYE01000084.1 GCA_002428885.1 Alphaproteobacteria bacterium UBA6062 | reverse complement strand
ATGGACGAAGTGATCTTTGAAGAATTTAAAGGTACCGGTAACTCTGAGATCATTCTGGATCGCAAGCTGTCCGATAAGCGTGTCTTCCCGGCTATTGATATCACTAAATCCGGAACCCGTAAGGAAGAGCTTCTGGTCGATAAGGGAACCCTGTCCAAGATGTGGGTCCTGCGCCGGATCCTCAATCCCATGGGAACGACCGATGCCATGGAGTTCCTTCTGGATAAACTCCGGACCAGCAAAACCAATGACGATTTCTTTGACAGTATGAACGCCTGATCGGCTTGTTTTAACGTTATTTTAATCATAAAAACCGGCTCTCAACGGGATTGAGGGCCGGTTTTCTTTTTCTTTATAATTTCCTAATAGCGCCTAAAAGAGCAATCTTTACGGTTGTTTAAAAGTAATTACGTATGTTATTACAATTCTATATCCTTCTTGATGAAAGATGTCATGGCGCCGAAGAAGTCACAGGATATTCAACCTTTCGAAACCCGTCTCAGAAAGACGGGAAGTGCTGCCGGTGTAACTATCCCGGCTGAGTATCTGCGTCGTCTCGCCATTGAGATCGGCGATACGCTCGAAGTCGAGATAGAAGGAGATGGTCTGAGAGTTCGAAAACTCGATCGGGACTATGACGCCTTCATGGCGCTTTATCCATTTATCGAAGACAGGTTTGCACCGGCCCTTCGTGAGTTGGAAGATTGAAATAGTGGCTTCAGTCTTCCTACCCAATAAAAATATCATCCGGGCGGTTTATCGTCGGCAGCAGGAAACATTTGGCGGTTCGGAAATGGATCCTGATGAAAGTCGTCTTGGAGCGGCACTCGCCTGGCCGCGTCTGATGGTATCCTCTGAAGGTGGCTCGGATGTGTTTGAAGTGACTGTTTCCCTGCTGACAGGTCTTCTCGGGGAAAAGCCGTTTCCTGAAAATAACCGACGAACCGCTTTTACGCTCGCCGTCCTTACTTTGCGGCGCAATGGCTGGATCCTGGATATCTCCAATGATGAAGCCTTGCGCCTTATGATGGCGCTGTCCATGGATAATATCACAGAAGAAAAAGCCATCGATTTCCTGCGCCGGAAATCCGTTTCTGTCACTGGCTGATAGCCATCAAAATAATTCGAGAGCTTTTATTAACAGGTTAGGATTCCAGCCTGATTTTTCAGTAAATATTCTGATAATTTTCGCCTAATTTTAGTAATAATGTATGTAATTACTTATATGTAACAGATTGTAATATAATCATAAAAAAAACCTCCTGCCGGATAAGCAGGAGGTTACTGATTTCTTAAAAGAAAAAATCTTATCAGAGTGTAAACACAGTGGAACCCGTGGTTTTTCGCCCTTCCAGATCCTCATGGGCCTTGACGGCTTCAGACAGATGATAGGTTTGATCTATCCGTAATGTCAGGGCACCGCTTTCGACCAGTTTGATGACATCGCTCGCGGATTGTTCAAGCTCGGACCGGGTTGCCGTATAGTCCATCAGAGACGGCCGGGTAACAAAGAGAGAGCCTTTAGCCGTCAGAATAGAGAGATCCACGCCTCGCACGGGACCGGATGCATTTCCATAGGAAACCATCAAACCGCGGCTTTGCAGACAATCAAGAGATCCTTCAAACGTATCCTTGCCAACCCCGTCATAAACAACGGGAACACCGTTGCCGTTGGTGATCTCCTTGACGCGGGCAACGAAGTCCTCGCTTCGGTAATTAATGACATGATCACATCCATGTTCGCGGGCGAGGGCGGCTTTTTCTTCCGAGCCTACCGTACCGATAACCGTTGCCCCGATATGTTTAGCCCATTGGCAGGCCAGCAGTCCGACACCACCGGCAGCAGCATGAAAAAGGATCGTGTCGCCGGGTTTCACATGAAACGTGCGTTGCAGGAGATATTCGACGGTCATGCCCTGCAACATCATGGCTGCGGCAGTCTGATCGTCGATACTATCCGGAATCCTGATCAGAATATCAGCCGGCATAACCCGTTCTTCGGAATAGGCTCCAATAGGCCGACCGGCATAGGCAACTCTGTCACCAACGGAAAACCCGGATACCTCATTTCCAATTTCTTCAATAATGCCAACAGCTTCCATACCTGGAGAGGCAGGAAGAGGGAAAGGATACAGACCTGATCTGAAATAGGTATCAATATAATTCAGGCCGACCGCGGAGTGGCGAATGCGAACTTCACCGGCACCGGGCTTACCAACCTGAACATCTTCCCAGGACATGACGCCTGGACCGCCGGTTTCCCGGAAAATAATTGCTTTTGTCATTTTTATATCCTTCTGTCGCGCCCCGGTGTTACTGACTTCTTTTAAGTTCTTCAAAATTACAGATCAAAGCTCTGTTGTTGTGGCGGTAGGGCATTTTCAAGTTCCAGCAGGATCTTTTTTGTATCCACACCGCCGGGAGCTGAAAATCCACCCATTTCCTTACCGGCCGCCAATACCCGGTGGCAGGGAATAATGATCGGAATGGGGTTTAGACCACAGGCATTGCCGACGGCCTGGGCTGATCCGTCGATTTGCCGGGCAATTTCTCCGTAGGATTTTGTTGAGCCGCCCGGAATATCAACCATAGCCTGGCAGACAGCTTTCTGAAATTCTGATCCCGGCGGGTTAAGCGGTAAATCGAAATCCAGCCTGTCGCCGTCAAAATATTCGTTTAGCTGTTCAATGGCTTGTTTCAGCACTGGTGTCTCACTTTGCCATTCAGAGGGAACCCATCCCCAGTCCAGGGAAATGATGGCACCTTCTTCTTCGGTAACGGTCAGATCCCCCAGGGGACTATGCATACAGAGTTGCGGCATTTCTACTCCTCCAGAACAGATCTCAGGGCCTGTGCCGAATTGGCCGGGTTTGAGCAAACCGGCCCGGTACAGATATAGGCGGTCGGTTTATTTTCCAGTTGTTGTTTTCCATTGGCCGGATGGTCGGATGGCAGGTCTGATGTGTCTTCGATAATATTAACAACTTTTGTCGGTAAACTGAACTCACTGAGAACAGATAACAAAACTCCGGTTTCCATATCATCCCGTTTGCCGACAATGATAATCTGTTTTCCGTTGATCAGTGTCTCGAAATTATTGAGGAAAGTAGCAAGCGGAAAGAAATTCCGGCCCAGTTCTGCCGAGAAGTTGCGCACGATATCTGTGGCCTTTTCAAAGGGTTCCCTGTCTCCGGTGAGATAATGGAGGCGGGCCAGGACTTCGAGCATGGTGCCGTTTCCGGAGGGAGTCGCATTATCAAAGGCATTTTTAGACCGGACAATCAGCGCTTCTGCATCATCCGCCGTATAAAAATACCCGCCGCTTTTATCATCCCAGAAATGTGTGCTTAGAATGTCAGTCCAGTTTTGAGCCCGTTCCAGATAAAAATTGCGGCCGGTTATCTCAAAAAGCACCAGGGCAGCCCGGCTCATATTGGCATAATCATCCAGCGTTCCGTCATGTTTTGCCTGACCGAGGCGATAACTGTGACAAAGGCGGTTATTGTCAGACATGGCCGTCGAACAGATGGCGGAGAAGGCATTTTCCGCCCGCTCAATCCACTCATTCTCCTTGAAATAATCGCCGGCTTTGGCGAGCGTGGCAATCATCAGACCATTCCAGTCGGTGAGGACTTTATCATCGGTACCGGGCCGGATACGGCTTTCGCGGGCTTCAAAAAGCTTGGCTGACAGTTGGGCGAGGGAGGCTTCCAAGTCGTCATCAAGATGGCTTTGATAATCAAGCCGGTTGAGAATATTGGTTTTTTCCCAGTTTCCGGCCGATGAAGCCCCATAAATTTCACTATATTGAGCGCTTTTCTCCCCGAGAATTCCGTCAATTTCCTCTTGTGACCAGGTATAGAACTTTCCTTCGACGCCTTCACTGTCTGCATCAATTGTTGCTGAGAAAGCGCCGTTTTCAGCCATCATTTCCCGGAAAAGCCAGCCGATTGTCTGATAAATGCGCTCCTCAAACAGATCATTTTTGGTTTCTCCATGAACGAGAAGTAGCAAATCCAGGATCAGGGCATTGTCGTAGAGCATCTTTTCAAAATGCGGGGCCAGCCATTCCGCATCGGTGGAGTATCGGGCATATCCACCGCCCAGATGATCATACAAACCTCCCTGGGACATGGCGGTCAGGGCTTTTACGACAATTTCCGACAGGTTTTCCTTGTCTGTTCGGAGGTAGCTTCGCCAGAGATTTTCAAGAACGTAGGTCTGAGGAAATTTAGGGGCAGAGCCGATCCCGCCATATTCCGGATCTGCTTCCTGGGCATAGCGATCGGCAATCCGGTCCAGGACTTCCAGGG
The DNA here is from genome assembly GCA_002428885.1 of Alphaproteobacteria bacterium UBA6062. GTDB lineage: Bacteria > Pseudomonadota > Alphaproteobacteria > Sneathiellales > Sneathiellaceae > Sneathiella. Next base: position 1,460 of record DIYE01000084.1, on the reverse strand, counting down.
TCAGTTTAGGACGGTCTCCTTCCGGGCTTTCATTCTGCTTTTTAAGGGCTGCTTTGAGAATATCCCGGTTTTTGGTGACTTTTTCCGGCTCATTGTTGAAGATACCGGCAACAGAGTCCAGGACATGAGTAAATCCGGGCCGCCCGTAAGCACTTTCCTTTGGAAAATAAGTGCCGCCCCAGAAAGGTTCCCCTTTGGAATTAAGGAACATGGTGAGAGGCCAGCCTCCCTGTTCTCCGAGCAGGGCGAGGGCAGTCTGGTAAATCTGATCAATATCCGGCCGTTCTTCCCGATCCACCTTTATATTGATAAAGAGATCATTCATAACCGCCGCTACATCCGGATCTTCAAAGCTTTCATGGGCCATGACATGGCACCAGTGACAGGCGGCATATCCAACACTCAGCAGGATGGGTTTGCCTTCCTTTTTGGCAAGATCCAGGGTTTGCTGGCTCCAGGGTTGCCAGTGAACAGGATTATCCTTGTGCTGAAGAAGATAGGGGCTGGTTTCCTTATCCAGGATATTTTGCATCAGAAGCACCTTAAATCGCGGCTGGGATCTTTCATGTGGATTGATCCGCCTGGCTATATCACTTACCCTTAGGATATCACTTATCCCGGGTCTTGGGTCAAGGAGCGGCTTTCCATGAAGATTAAATTTGATATTGAATGCACCCCGCAGGAAGCAAGAACATTTTTTGGTCTGCCGGATGTCGAAAAAATGCAGGAAGCCATGATGCAGGAAATCCAGAAGAAAATGGCTGAAAATGTCGCGGGTCTGGATGCTGAAAGCCTGATGAAAACCTGGATGCCGGCCAGCATGAAGGGCTTCGAGCAGATGCAGAATATGTTCTGGTCCGGTTTAAGCGGATCAGCCGGTAAAGACGACCAGAAATAGCGGATTACCCTGTTTATGCAGACAGAAACCATTTATGCGCTGGCCAGTGGCCGGGGCAGGGCCGGTGTTGCCGTCATTCGCCTGTCGGGCAGCCGTGCTTTTGACGTTATTGACAGACTGACAGACAAAGATTTGCCGGCTATTCGAATGGCCGCCGTTCGGGATGTTTTCAGTCTCGACCGAAGCTTCCGGATTGATCAGGCCCTTATCCTGTTGTTTGAAGGACCTGAAAGCTTTACCGGGGAAGATGTTGCTGAAATCCATCTGCATGGTGGTCCTGCGCTGATTACAGCTTTGTTTGATCAATTCACCAAGGTTGATGGTCTGAGACCGGCGGAACCCGGAGAATTTACCCGCCGAGCTTTTGAGCATGGCAAAATGGACCTCACGGAAGCGGAAGGGCTTGGCGACCTGGTCAATGCGGAGACCCGGGCACAGCATCAGCAGGCGCTTCGGCAGATGCGGGGAGAACTTGGTGAGATTTACAATGGCTGGCGGACCGAACTGATCTCGTCTCTTGCCCATCTGGAAGCGGATATCGATTTTCCGGATGAGGATCTGC
>DIYE01000213.1 GCA_002428885.1 Alphaproteobacteria bacterium UBA6062 | reverse complement strand
CGCCTTTGAGATATTGTTTCTTATTGGTGTAGTAGAGACTCCAGGCAATGAACAAACCGGCTTGGATCAGCCCCGGAACGACACCGGCAAGAAACAGCCTTGGCACAGATTGCTCGGCAATGATGGCGTAAACGATAAAGGCCATGCTGGGTGGTATCAGAATGCCGAGGGTACCCGATGATCCGACAATACCGGTTGCAAAGCTTCTCTCATAATTGCGGTTCATCATGGCGGGAACCAGAATTGTCCCCATGGCCATAGCTGTTGCAACAGATGAGCCGCATATGGCCGCAAAAATAGCCGTTGCCAGAACGCACACGACGGCAAGTCCGCCCCGCATGCTGCCAACCCAGGCGTACGCGCAATCCACTAACGCCTTGGCGATGCCCCCCTTTTGCATAAAGGTTGCTGCCATGACAAAGAATGGAATAGCAAGGAATGTTATGGAATTCAGATGATCGACAATGAGTTGCGGCAGGCCAACCAGCGGTGTTCCTTCATGATAGAAGAGAAGGATGCTCATTAAACCCAAGGCCAGAAAAATTGGCATTCCGGTTGCGAGCAGGCCAAATAATCCTACAAAAACAGATGGAAAAAACATAATTATCTCCCCCCAAAGGCAGGTCAGTCGGCGTTTTCAAGATCAATTTCAGTCGTTGTCATCGTCTTGATGTCGAATGAAAAGAGATACTCCATCAAACGGTGTAGATAGTGGAGCATCATGAGGCCGAAGGCCATTGGGACAAATGCGTAATAAATGAAAACCGGAAATTGCAATGAGCTGTCACTGCGCTCATCAAGCATGTAGGCGAAATCAACAATGGCCCACCCGCGTTCCACCATGACCAGGCAGACGCCGATACCTATGAGACAGAAGGCGATTTCCAGATATCTCTGATGTGCAGGCGGAACCATCCTTAAAAAAAGATCCGCATGGACATGGCGGTTTTCGGAAACCAGCAATCCGCCCGACAGCATGACAGATGCGGTGATGAAATAGACCACCATTTCCGACGTCCAGTCGGGAAGAAAGCTTGGAAAATAATACCGCATGAACATTTCCCAGACAGCGAGCAGCAGAGACAGAGATGCTAAAGCAGCCATCAGGAAGCGTTCGATTTTTTGAATAAACTGCATAAATTTGGACATGATACAGGCCCCCCATTTCGGGAAAACGCGATTCTTGTCCGCATTTTCCCGACATTATGCGTTAAAAGACAGGATCTACATGGATGATTTGATCGCTTGTTCCACGCGGCCGGCGAAAGCAGGATCGATGCGAAGCTCCTTGATCACATCAGCCTGGATAGGCATGAGCATTTCACGCAGTTTTTTCACATCGGACGTCGATGCATCTGTAACCGCAATACCGTTTTTGATGGCAGCGGCACGGGCCGTCGCATCTCTTTCTGCGGTGAATTCACGTTGTGGATCGACGGAGGCATCCCAGCTTGAAACGACCAACTCCTGCAGATCTTTGGGCAAGCCGTCCCAGAGTTTTCGGTTGATCATCGGTACATACTGATGAAAGGCATGCTGATCGACATAAGCGTAACGAATACCTGAATCCCAGAGTTTAGCACTGCTCACGGATTCGAAAGCCGTCATGACACCGTCAACCATACCGGTTTGAAGAGCCTGCGGTACATCCGGCCAGGAAATCTTGACCGCATTGGCACCCAGTGCTTCATAGCGCCGGGCATGGGCCGCGCTTCCGGCAATACGGATCCGCTTTCCTTTATAGTCAGCAGGACCTTCTACAGGCTTGGTCTTCATGAAAGTAATAGCGCCGCCAATATCAATGAACCGGCCAATGATCTTTACATCAAGTTTGTTTTCTACCTTATCAATCAGTTCTTTGCCGATATCACCATCCATGACTGCGTAGGAAATCTTGCGGTCATGACCGAAGAACATGGGCAGGAAAATCACCCCGAAATCTGGAATAAATTTGGTCAGATGCCAGGTCCCGGGAATACCCATATCCAGGGTTCCCTGAGCAAGGGCGGTCGGAACCGATGAGCCCTTGAATTTGGAAGCCCCTTCAAAAACATTGATTTTCAGGCGACCGTCAGATTGTTTGTTAACAGAATCCGCCCATTTTTTGACGCTGATGTTGCGGATATGATTGGGGCCTGTTTCCAGAGACACGTCAATTTTATAACTGTCTGCTGCCGTTGCCGCCCCTGCGGACAGCATGAAGCCCGCTGTCATTGCGGTCACGGTTTTTAATAGAAAACGTCGGGATGTCATGATCCTCTCCTCCTTATTACCCTGTTTGGTTAAATGGCCGAATGTGTTTTTATGTCGCTGGCCGAAGCTGCCGCGCGTTGCCTGAGCAACGGGGCGATATGGCGGATTTTTTCATTCTCGAAGTTGAGCAGGCGGTTATAGAGTTCCGCTGATTGCTCATCTGACAGAAGAAATGCCGCGCATTCCGTGAATTTCTGATGCAGGTCCGCTTCACTGAGAGGGTGATGAATAGTGCCGACCGGATGGAGGACGGACTGCTCAAAAACCCCGCGTGTACGGGTTATAATTCTGGTTTGTGCCGGGTCATCCCAAATACCCTCTCCCTGATCAGACTGCGGTCCCGCACTGAACATCCGGATCTTTGTCATAAAGTCCCGGGTGACCGGATCTCTTATCACGCCTGGGCTGAAATCACTGAGTGTGATGGCCTGGCGAAGGGCGATAACCGCTGCTGTATAGGTCATGGAGAAGCGGGCTTCATTTTCATTGGCCGGGCTGTTAAATCTCAGGTTCCGGTAATTGGAATCCGGGATGACAGTTTCAATCTGTTCAATGTCCTCAGGGCGGATGTCATTGTCCGTCATCAGAGCCTGAATAGCATCCAAAGTCCGATGGGCGCTTGCACAGCAAGGCCAGCGTTTCTGGGCTAGACCGTCCTTCAGAATGGATAATGCGTCGGGACGTGATGGGATTTCAGGCATGGCCGAATGATGCAGGGACATAAATCCCCACGGTCCGTCAAAGGGTTCTTCATTGGCGTTTACGCCGGCGGATGCCAGCCGGGCAGCGGTAATACCGGCTCGCGCCGCCAGACCGGCATG
>DIYE01000233.1 GCA_002428885.1 Alphaproteobacteria bacterium UBA6062 | reverse complement strand
TGGCGCCTATGAGAGGATGCGGCGGGCGTTTCTAAAATCCGTAAAACTGACGCCAGGCCTGTATCGCGAACGCTTTGCCGGTAGTCTGGGTGCAGACAAGACTGATTGAACCGGGCCAATGTCAATATTGCCCGAGAGAAGCCGTCTTTTCTCTGTTTCTTTTTAAGGCTGTCAGGCCGCGCATTCTATTCAATGATGATTGTCTGATCAAATGTGCCACCGGCGATCAGAAACGGTTTGCGATGTTGATGTTATAGACGAACGGCCCGATTATTTCTGTTGCCCCGGCGTGGTTCGCGGCTGGTACTTCTGAACGCCGCCGATGGGTAACGTAATAAAGCTGTTTTCGGGAAGGTTAGCCTCCTGAAGGGCTTTCTCAAGAGCTTTCGGCGGCTCCATGACCGGTTCACTGGTCAGTACGAAGGTACCCCAATGCATTCCGATGGACTGCCGCGACCGGATATCCTGATGGATCTTTACCGCTTCCGCCGGATCGGAATGGGAGGCCCGCATAAACCAGCGGGGGGCGTAGGCGCCAATCGGGATCAGAGAAAGGTCGAACGGACCCAGCTTCTCACCGATTTCCTTGAACTGAATATTGTTATACCCTGTATCTCCACCGAACCAGAGATTGACATTCGTGTCTTCAAACCGGATGGCCCAGGTGCCCCACAGGGCCTTAAAGCGATCAAACAGACCCCGCCCGGACCAATGTTGAGCCGGGGTCAGGGTGAATGTTACAGATGCGAGGTCCGAGTTTTCCCACCAGTCGAGTTCCGCGATATTGGTGATGCCGGCATCCTTGAACAGATCTGCATTCTTGAGTGGCAGGAACCATTTCGGTTTATTGCCCAACTGGCGGATCGTGTCTGCATCCATATGGTCATAATGGTTGTGACTGATAATGACCGCATCAATGGGCGGCAGATCCTTAAGGGCAATTGCGGGTTTGGTGTAACGGCGTGGTCCGGCAAAGGAAAAGGGGGATGCGCGGTCCGAGAAAATCGGGTCCGTTAGAATATTTTTGCCGTTATGCTGGATCAGGAATGTGGAATGTCCGATCCAGGTCACCTGAATAGCGGATGCATCGGGCTTTGTAAGCTTGCCGGGATCCAGAGATACGGTCGGGGTGGGCGGATTTTCAATCAGCAACCCTTCGTCGGGCCAGTCTTCCTTAAGACGCACATCGAACAGAAAGGTAAATAGGCCTTTCTTCCCGGCGTCATCCACATACAGATTGCGAAACCCGTCTGCTGTATGATGGGCCTTGGGCGCTTTAGGATCAAAGGGTGTTGTTTCCTCTGCCGTTGCGCACCCCGACGTCAGGCATAAAACCGCCAGTAAATACAGATACCGCATCGCTTATCGTCTCCATCCCTGTCCCGATAGCTTATCAGTGTATCGGGATATATCAGGGGACGCTGTATCGCAATGTAAATAACCGCTGAGTGTGATCTATCCCAATGTCACAAGGTCATTGCTCATGGCGGCAAAAGATGGACTGTCCTTTTTGATCAGAAGTTTGCGGTAAGAGAAAAATAGAAAGTTCTGCCGGGCCCCGGTTGATTAACAAGGCTCAAGGCGTCCACATAAAATTCATCCGTCAGATTTTCGGCACGAAAGCGGGCGCTGAGATTCTCATTGAATTCATATTCAATAAAAGCATCGAACAGGGTGTAGGGTTCCCAGTCGATCAGGCTGACAAATTGCTGGTTACCGCCTGCTGTTGCGTCTCCATGACCGATTGCCCGCGGGCCAATATGAGAAGCACGGCCATCAATTGTCAGGGCACCTCCAAAGAATTCCTGGGCCAGGGAGAGATTGACTGTGTATTGCGGTGGCACATGATTTGTCGAATAATCACCATAGAGGGATTTGTTTTCGCAGGCACCAGCCGTTCGGCAAAATTCTACATTGGTATAATAGTTCGCGGCCAGTTCCGCAGAAAAGCCCCCGACTTCGTATAGACCGCTTAATTCAAGCCCGGCAAATTTCGCCTTATCAATATTGAACATGCGAAAGCCCGGTAAACTTGTTACTGGATCCGTGTACCACTCCCTTGAAATATAGTCAGTGACTGTCCAGTTAAAGTATCCAAGCTTCAACATAGAGCGGTCTGTTGATGTGATGAGATCCTTATTTTTTAAATTCACGCCAATTTCAAAATTACTGGATTTCTCGGGCGTCAAATCACTGTTCACATTCACACCAAAAACAGCAACAGATTCAAAGATGCTGGGCATGCGCATGACATTGGAATAGTCACCATAAAGTTGCAATCCTTCAATTGGTTCGAAAAGGATCCCGACGGACGGGCTAAAACCGTCAAAGCTGGTTTTGGATCCACTCCTGCCACGATCTCTGGTCCAGGAACGCTGATATTTCAGACCAGCTTTTGCCGTTAGCCAATCCGTTGGGGACCAGGAGAATTTTGAAAAACCGGAAATTTCGTGTCGGTACCCGTCCCGATAATTATAATTATTAAGGGGAGCAACGGTCGCCAGTTTTAGAGTATTGTCATCCGGTCTGGTATCCTCCCCTAAGTAGGAAAGACCATAACTGAGATCGAGAGAACCGAAATCCGTTTCAATAAGAGAATTGTTGGTGATATCCCCTCCCCATGATTTGCTCTCTGGACCGGTTCGAAAATCTGCAGGCAAGCCATAAGCTGTCGGAGACTGAAATAGTAGCTGGAAGATGCGCTGGTTTTGCAGCGCCATACTGGTATACCAGCTGTTTGCCTTGACATCAAAAAGATCATCATCAGGGTTCCAGCGATATTGCAAAGTGGTGGAGTTTACATCGGTTCCGGATGTCTGATTCTGCTGGACCGGCTGGGTATTGTTGTTGACAATACGGGATGCCAATCGATCCCCGGTCTCACTCTGGAATTTATTGAAGCCGATTTTAATTGCGTGATCTTCGTTAAAGCGAACGGTTGCTTTGGCCAGCCAGGAGCGGGTTTCCAACTCGCTGTTCAGCACTTCCTCACCGGCGCGGTAGTTCATGGCACCAACATTATAGAACAACTCGGTGCCGTCGACGAATGGAACACCGAAAAACAAGCAATTAATGATAGGTTGTGGGCAATACTGCCTGATAACGCCAGTTCCTTGTGGTTGTGCGGTCGGACCGTTTGTTCCGGCATGATAGTTACCCTGCTTGCGATAAGCATGGCCGGCAACAAGGTCGATGCTTTTACTCTTAACGGCGGCGATCAGACTGGTGGATCCGTTTGTTGGTTTAAGGGCATTGGGACGGTCCAATCCGTGTTCGGATGGAACAAGTACGGAAGTCGGCTGACTATCTGGCCAGGCATAGCCGCCCGCTGTGCCGCCGGGCGGTGGTGTTGAACTGTTTGTTCCCGCTCCGATTTTAAGTCTGACCCCGATCGTTTCTCCTGGTTTGACGATATCGCGGGCATCCAGAGTCCGCATGGCGACAGAGCCCGCAATTCCGCTGGAAGCCAGGTCTGCTCCTTTTTTGATATCAACGCCACCCAGGAAATCCGGATCAACGAAAGTCCGGTTGGAGACGCCCTGATACCCCTGGTAGACGGTCGTCGAATTTGTGGCGCCGTCAATCGTAACCGCAACGCGCCCCATTCCCTGCATGCCGCGGATATTCACATCAATGGAACCGGCGCCGTTTCGGGCTTCACCGGATATAACACCGGGAACACCGCGGAAGATATCCGCCGGACTGCTGCCCCGATAGCGGTTGATGGTCTCTTCTGTAATATGTGAGACAGGTCCCGGGGATTCGTAAACTACGTCCCCCGGTTTGATTGTTTCCGCGATGACCGTGATGGTATCGAGAACAGTTGAGTCTGGATCCGTCCGGGCATCGGTACTTGAAACCAAAGCTGCGGCTTTCTCTCCGCTGAACCGGATCAACATTCCTTTGCGGGGAACCAGAAGCAAAAGAGCTTCCCGGGCTGACATGGAGCCGGATACCGGGTTGGACCGCCGATCCTGAACCAGGTCCGCCTGATAACTGACCTGCCAGCCGGTTTGTTCAATAAACAGGTTAAGGGCTGCCTCCAGCGGCTTGGAGGGGATGGAAAAACGATATTGCTGACTTGCGGACTGTGCAGGGCCGGATTGTGCTTTTACAGCCTCCGGTATCGACAGACTCCCCATGGTAATCAGGATGCCGGCCATTCCGGCTCTTACCAAGGGATGAGCATATCCGGGACTTTTCCGGCGGCAGCCGGTACTACGCGCGTTACACATTGAAACACTCTTCTTGCTTTTTTCCGGACCGTTACTTGTTGGACGTCAAACGATCCTTCTAGAGACTTGACGCGCGAGCAGTCGTCAGTCGGCAAAAAAAGATAAAATTTTATCTAAGAAAAACGAGTCCACCGGGAAGCGTGGTGGCTGTGAGGCCTGTCGCCTCCGCCAGAATTGTGAGGGCCGCATTCATATCATCGATACGGTAATTCCCGCTGACAGCCAGATCGGCTTTATCAGGGCTGAGCAGGAAGATGCTCTTGTCGGTATATCTCTCAAATTCTGCAAGAGCCTGGGAAAGAGGGATGCTTGAAAAAATAACACGCCCTCGCCGCCAGGCCAGAAGTTGCTTAAGGTCAGCCGCTTTTTTCGCTGACAGAGATGTTTCGGAGACGGTGATCATGTCTCCGGATGTGAGGAGGGCGTTTTCGTTCGGTTTTGCATGGGAGCGAACAGCAAGCCGCCCATGTTCGAGAATAACTCTGTCCAGAACGTCCCCCGTCCTAACGGCAAAAGCCGTTCCAAGAACTGTCACCTCACCCAGTCCGCTGCTGACACGAAACGGGCGTGCAGCATTTCGCGTTACATCGAAAAAGGCTTCACCTTTCAGCAGCCGGATAGTTCGCGTTTTTTCACTAAAATCCAGGGCGACGGCAGATCCTGAATTAAGCGTCATAACCGTCCCGTCCGACAAAGTTATGGTTTGCAGGTCTCCATAGGCCGTCCTGTAATCAGCCTGCCACTGAACGGCGAAAGGGGAGAATTGATAAAACCCAAATATCAAAAGGCAAACTGCAGCAGCAGTATAGAGCCATTTTCGAGGCTGAGTTGCCTGCTCGCCAGTCATTAGTGGTTGTTCTGAACCGGCT
>DIYE01000187.1 GCA_002428885.1 Alphaproteobacteria bacterium UBA6062 | reverse complement strand
TGTCTTTTGAGAAATCCACCCCTGCATTTTCACAGTCTTCTTCGGCCGCAGGCCGAGCCGTATCAGCCGCGTAGGTAGCGGATGCCAGGAAAAGACCTGCAAAGAAAAGCAAGCCGGTAATCGGAAGCCGTCTGACAGTCATCATAAAACACCTGTTAATTGAATAACGGCAGTTTAACGGATTAGCACACAATACTCAATTTTACCAGTAAATCATGGAGATATGGCGGTATTGTGACCGGTTTTGAAGACGCTTCAGCGTGTTCTGAACAGCGCTGAAAGTGCTTCTTTCCAGGTATCTTCGAGGAGAACGTGCAGGCCGAAGACGGCGCCGATGCCAATTGAGGCGGCGGCAAGAATAGAACCGACGGATAGGGTTGAGAGACCCGTAATGCCCTGGCCGACCGTGCAGCCGAGAGCGGTGATTCCGCCAATCCCCATCAGGGTTGCGCCGATCAGATAGCGGCGCATTTCCCGTCCGTCGTCAAAGGCTTCGAGCTTGAATTCCCTTTTGCAGAAAGAGGCGATGAAAGATCCGAAAAACACACCCGTTGTAGCGCCCACGGCAAAACTGATGGTCGCACCGGAATAGGTCATCACATAGATCAGGGAATTTGCAACGGCGGAGATAAAACTGAACGACAGGACTGGTTGTGGATCAAAATCATCATTGCCGAGATGGCCGGTGACAAACCAGCCGCCGGTTACGCACAGGCCAATGACCAGACCCGCCAGAACGTAGTTTCGGGATGCCCGGAAGTCGGCATTTATAAAAACCCAAAGAAGCAGCAAGGCGGCAATAAACAGGGCAAACAGGAAAAGACCCTGTTCTCCCTGAACACCCAGCAGGGCAGGCAGGGATTGCAAGCCGCGACCTTCGAAATCATGATGAACCGAATCCAGGAGGGCAACCCTACTCACCGCTGTAATCCCGCGCATGGTCATATAGCCCGTTATACCGATGATAACGACGACGACCAGGGCCCGCATATCGCCGGTGCCAAGCCGAACCAGAGAGCCGAACGGGCAGGTTCCGACCTGGGCCATGCCAAAGCCAAAAAGCAGTCCGCCGACAATCAGGGACAGCCAGGTGAGTTCCGGCCGAAGATGGATAGCTTCCCGGATATCGATATATCCCGAATAATGCAGGCTCCAGGTTGCGATAATGGCAATGGCGATGGCCAGCCCCCAGGAGCGCAAGCGCCTGAAATCACTGCAAATGCGGGCATCCTCAATGGCGCCGAAGGTACAGAAGCGGGCGGTCCGGGCGGTAAAACCCATGATCCCGCCACCCACTAGCCCGAGAAGGGCCATCAGAACAGGAACGGGAAAGTCGGGCATCGACATACTCCCTACATCAAAGAGAAAACTGTCACTCTGTATCCGGTGAACAGTAAAGGCTGTAAAGCAGCCGGATAATGGCGCGGACCTCATTACTCGCGATGGCGTAATAGATGGTCTTGCCGTCCCGGCGGGTCTTTACGAGATTGTCAGCGCGAAGCCGGGCCAGTTGCTGGGAGACTGCGGGCTGCCGCATGGACAGCTTCTGCTCCAGCTCGATCACCGATTTTTCTCCATTCGCCAACAGGCAGAGGATCAGAAGGCGGCTTTCATGCGCCATGGCCTTCAGGGTTGTACAAGCAAGAGACGCATTTTCGACCATCTCGTCAGGAAAGTCCAAAAGCTCATCCAGCTGTTCGAGTTTAATCGCGCTACTCATTGTTTTCTTGCCCAACCCGTTACCTCATGCAACGGTCCTAAAAATCCAGTTTATCAACAATCGCTTCAATACCGGCTTTAGCGCAGTCATCATCGGCTTCACCGGAAGGCGCGCCGGAAATGCCGACACCGCCAACAAGAGCGCCGGCTGCTGTCACCGGTACACCGCCACCCACCATCAAGGCATTTGTCACATGCCGGATACCGGATGCTTCCTTTCCGGCCTTTGTACTCTCGGCCAGGGACAGGGTATCCGTCCGGAAACTGACGGATGTCCAGGCCTTGCGATATGCCGTATCCGGAGTATGACTACCGGCAAACCGGTCCCTCAGGGCCACCTGGAGAATACCAAATCTGTCAACAACGGCAACAGCAACCTGGTAGTCGCCGTTTCGGCAGGCTTCAAGGGCTGCCTGGGCTAGCTCAAGAGCGGTCGCGGGAGACAGTGTTTTGAAAGAAACCAGGGCTTCATCCTCTTCAGCGAAGGCTGCGCTTGTGCTCATTAGCAGAACCGCGCCAACGGTGAGGCCGGTCGCCGTCCGTTTCATCTGTTCTTTCATCCTTTGTCTCCCCTTTTTATGCTCATTTTTCTTTTGGCAGCTTTGCCACCAGTTCTTCCAGAAACCACCAGAAATTATCTTCTCCCGGATAGCCGGTGATGCGACCGATTTCCTGTCCCTGTTCAACCAAAACAAAGGTCGGTGTGAAATGCACGATCCCTTTATCTTCAATGAAATCCGGAATATCATTATGAATATCCATTTTCCGGAGCGGTGCTTTTTTCCCTTCCGCTGTCTTGGGATAGATAGGCCCGATTTCCTCTTCCCACTTTTCACACCAGTAACAGCCTTCCTCATGAAACATAAGGAGCTCAGCGGCATAGGCAGATAGTCCCGGCATCAGGAATGTCAGAAGGAATGCAACAGAAATCAGTGCGTTACGGACCATGGCGTGTCATGCCGTTCCCAAAAAAGATATGGATTTACTTAAAACACATTCTATGATTTAGATATATAAAAAATAGAATGTGATGGCAAGGGCGGGATCAGGTTATGCTGGAAGTAACGAGTTCGGGAGCGTTTATTGCCGGTCTTCTGTCCTTCTTGTCACCTTGTGTATTGCCGTTGGTACCGCCCTACCTGTGCTACTTGGCCGGTGTCGGGCTGGAGGATCTGACGAATAGCGATGATGCAGCAGATATCCGAAAGAAAGCGTTTTTCAGAACCAGTTTTTTCGTCTTGGGATTTACGACCGTATTCGTTGCCCTTGGCGCCGGAGCTTCGACATTCGGGCATGTTATCGCCGATAACTTCCATATTCTGGAAAAGGTTGCCGGGGTGATTATTATTGTCCTGGGCCTGCATATTGCCGGTCTGTTCAAGATAACCCTGCTGCACCGGGAGGCCCGCTTTTATACGGAAAAGAAACCGGCGGGATTGATCGGCAGCTATGTGGTCGGGCTGGCGTTTGCTTTTGGCTGGACTCCGTGCGTGGGGCCGATCCTGGCCACAATTCTTATGGTGGCAAGCACCGAGGAAAGCGTCAATGAAGGTATTATCCTGCTGACATCTTATTCTCTCGGAATCGGGATCCCGTTTGTTCTCGCCGCCATTTTCGTCAATCCGTTCATCCGCTTCATGCAGAAATTCCGTCGCCATCTGCAAAAGGTGGAGATTGCCGTCGGTATTCTGCTGATCGCGACAGGACTTTTGCTGCTGACCGGCAATATGCAGGCCATCGGGTATGGACTGCAGGAATTATTTCCGTCTCTTGGTCAGAACGGCTAACCGAAATGCAGATACAGCATGCGTTCGATGGATTTGAGCTCCCTTAAGTAGTTGATAAAACCCAGAGGGTTCTTGTTGTTGATTTGCTCGATCATCGCCGGGGACGAGCTTTTGGCGGTTCCCATCAGCCGCTGATAAATAGCGCTGGCCCGAAATTCCGGTGTTGCCAGCGCGTCGCTGGCAAGAATAGCCTTGTAAAAGGCTTCGGAATGCCGGGCGATGGCTTTTTGGATCACCTCATCGGTTAGATCCGGTGTGGGGCGCCGATACTGCCATAAGGCATCCATGCTGGCCGTTACATCCAGATATCTATCCTGGAAAAGAGTAACTCCGTTTCGGCGGCGAAGGTCATGCAGCAGGGTACGAACCGGCATCAGGGCCATCCGGGCTTCTTTCGTTTGCCCTGCATCTGTTAGCTCAAGACCGTCCCGCAGCAGATTGCCGATTTTCTGAAGATCGGCAGGCAAGGTTTTATCTGTGCTGTAGGGTGAAGGCGGGGTCTGTTCGTATTGGCTCCGGAGCTGGGTCCAGCTTTTAAGGGCGTCCTCAAGCTCCAGTCCTGCAAAAGCGATATTTCCTGTATGCAGGTAATTCAGGGCATTTTTGTAAGGGGTATTTGTTTTCTCTATGGCCTGATGAAAGGACGTGGCGTCCTGCTGACTTTGAGCCGCTGACATGCCTGATCCGAAGATCAGCAGAGACAGAAATGCAAGAAATCGGATAACGGTCATTTTTCCCCCTTGTCAAAAATTCATGCATATGAATTAATGAATGTTTAGAGCATGGGGAGGAAGTCAAGAAATGTCAAATCGGGATATTTCCAGGCGGCAGTTCACACGCATGGCAGCGGGTACCGCATTAGCGGGCGCCGGAAGCAGCCTTATATCTGCCAGCAGTTTTGCATCCGATGCGCGTCTTACGGAAGACGGTCTTCATCATCAGTCCTGGTTTCTGGAAAGTTTTCTGGAACTTGGCGATGATCTTCAGACCGCGGCTGATAACGGGAAGCATTTCGCCATTATGTGGGAGTTGAAAGGCTGCCCTTACTGCGCTGAAACGCATAACGTGAATTTTGCCCAGAGGCGGATAACGGATTTTGTCCGGGCGAATTTTGATGTTTTGCAGCTTAATTTTATCGGCTCCCGCCTGGTCACGGATTTCGACGGAGAAGAGCTTTCAGAGAAGGATCTGGCCCGGAAATACGGGGTGAGATTTACACCAACCATCCAGTTTTTCCCAAAATCCGGGGAAGGTCTGGACGGGAAAAAGGCAACCAAACGGGAAGTGGCCCGAATGCCCGGATATATGAAGCCTGATCATTTTCTTCAAATGTTTCAATATGTTGCTGGAGAAAACTATCAGTCAAAGTCTTTCCGGGATTATCTGAAATCAGCCAATTCTTAAACATATTCAAAAAACGCAATTATTGAATTGATCAATCACTGAAAACAGTGTAGCGTTTTTGAGACAATATGCCGCAGCTAGAAGAATAATCCGCAGTTTGCAGGCGTTATCAGGGAAGTTTTGTAAATCATACGGGCTAAGGCAGGAGCCAAAATTATCTGCCGATCCGTATGCTGGGGAGGAGAATATGAGGGAATTTGTAAGACTCGCATCGGGTCTGGCCGTTGCCGGTCTCTGGGTGGCACTGGCCTTTCAGGCAGAAGCATCAGATGTGAAAATCGTTGATGACGGTATTCCGGCACCGCTCACCAAAACGGCCGGTAACGTCGACGCCGGCCGCAAAGCGGTCATCAATCGTAAACAGGGAAATTGCCTGGCCTGCCATGCGGTTTCATCGCTCGATAATCAGCCGTTCCACGGTGAGGTCGGTCCATCTCTTGATGGGGTTTCCGAACGGTATTCCGATGCACAGCTTCGACTGATTCTGGTGGATTCGAAGAAAATCTTCGACGGTACGATTATGCCTGCCTTCTACCGCAAGGATGGTTATTCCCGGGTCGCCAAGAAATTTGACGGCAAGACAATTCTGTCTGCTCAGCAAATCGAAGATGTTCTGGCGTTCCTTAAAACACAGTAATTCAAAACCAAATTTGACAGTCTGATATCAAGAAGGAAAGAAAGATGACAGAGCTTACGCGGCGTCATTTACTGGGATTGGGGGCGGGTGCAATTGTTGTATCCACCATCGCCATTCCCTTCTCCGCCATTGCGGAAAATTCAAAGGTCAAGGAAGCCATCATGGCTTTCACCGGCGGAAAAACGCCAAAAGACGGCCTGGTCAGCATTGATATGCCGGAAATCGCCGAAAACGGAAACACGGTTCCGGTTGGTGTGTCCGTTGATAGCCCGATGACCAAGGACAGTTATGTGAAATCCATCCTGGTTCTAGCGGATGGTAACCCGAGCCCGGGTGTTGCCACCTTCCATTTCTCTCCGGCCAGCGGAGCAGCGGAAGCGTCCAGCCGGATGCGGCTGGCTAAAACGCAGGACATCATTGCGGTTGCAGCGATGAGTGACGGTTCGTTCCACTCAGCCCAGACCACCGTGAAAGTGACAATCGGCGGCTGCGGCGGCTGACCCCA
>DIYE01000104.1:278-4046 GCA_002428885.1 Alphaproteobacteria bacterium UBA6062 | reverse complement strand
CAGGCTGATTACGGATATCTCGGCGGCCAGTCGCCTTGATGCGGAACTCTCCCGGACAGAAGGGGAGCCTGTCGAGATCATTGAACTGATTGACGGTGTGGTCGATATGTACCGGTCCGGCCGGGGCGGAAAAAATGCAACGGTGGATGTGGAAACCTCCAGCAATGCAATGACCATTCAGGGCGCGCCAGGGCGGCTTGGACAGGTGCTTCGTAATCTGATCGACAATGCTGTTTCTTTTTCACCTGAAAACGGTCGGGTGCTGGTTCGGGTGACTGAAGAGACGGACAGCGATGGCAGTGACTGGGTGCACCTGGATGTCGAAGACCAGGGACCCGGCATTCCGGAAAACAAACTCGAAGCGATTTTCAGTCGCTTTTATACGGAACGCCCCAAGGCGGAAGGCTTTGGCCGCCATTCCGGTCTCGGCCTCAGCATTTCCAGGCTTATCGTGGATGCCCATGGTGGCACCATTGCCGCCAAGAACAGAATGAGTCCGGACGGCTCGGTCATCGGTGCGACTTTTACCATACGGTTGCCAAAATAACATGCTCTAGAAGCCTTTCCAGTATTTGACAGAAGGCCGGGTGACAGGCAGGGTGCGAACATGATCACCTTGCATGCATCAGCTGTTGTTCTTGACGGGCTGGCGGTTCTGTTAAGAGGACCGTCCGGTATCGGTAAATCGGATCTTGCGCTTCGCCTTCTGGATGAAGGCGCATCTTTCCTTGCAGATGATTATGTTGAACTTCACGCCAATGATGAGCATATCAGGATACAGGCACCGGAAAAAATCAGGGGACTGCTGGAAGTTCATGGCCTTGGCATCGTGAAGCGCCCGGCGCTTGATGGCGCACCTCTCGGACTTGTTTGTGATCTGGTTCCTGCGTCTTTGATCGACAGAATGCCAAAGCGGTTACACCTGTTACGTCTGGATGATATAGAAGGGGCTCCGATCATACAGCTTGACGGGAGAACAGCCTCTGCGACAGCCCGGATCCGGCAGTTGGTGGCAATGATCCGTGATAATCCCGGCGAGCCGGTTATCAATAGAATTGTGTAGGATAGAGGCCCGTATTCATGACAGATGCCAGCGATATAGCGACCCGTCTTATTCTGATTACCGGTCAGTCCGGCGCGGGGAAAAGCACGGCGCTTAAGCAGTTTGAGGATCTGGGCTGGGATGTGGCGGACAATATCCCTCTGTCTTTATTGTCGGGCCTGATGGCTGAAATATCCCGGGAAGGCGGCCGAAGTCTTGCCGTTGGCGTGGATAGCCGAACCTTCGGTTTTTCTGCGGATATGCTGCTGTCTCTGATCGGGGAACTGAAAGAGAAGGGGAGCGGTGAGGTAGGCCTTCTTTTTCTCCATTGTGATGAGATGGTGTTGCAGCGCCGCTTTACGGAAACCCGGCGGCGTCATCCGTTGGCCAGTGATCGGCCCGTCGCAGATGGTATCCGACGAGAGCAGCAGATGCTGGCGCCCTTAAAAGACAAGGCGGATTATCTGATAGACAGTACGCTTTTGAGTGTTCCCGAACTGCGTCAATTGCTGATCGGGCAGTTTAGTCTGGAGGACCGGCCGGCCCTGGCAACAACCTTTGTGTCTTTTTCCTACAAGAAAGGCGTGCCAAGGGAAGCGGATCTGGTCTTTGATGTACGGTTTTTACAAAACCCCTATTATGATCCGCAGCTTCGCCCGGGTACCGGTCAGGATAAAGCGGTTGCCGATTTTATCGAGACCGATCCGGCGTTTGATCCGTTTCTGGATCAGCTTGAAGCCATGCTGGATCTGCTGTTGCCCCGCTATCTTTCGGAAGGAAAATCTTACCTGACGATTGCGGTCGGTTGCACAGGCGGTAGACACCGGTCTGTCTGTATTGCAGAAAATATCCATGACCGGATTGCAAGAAGAGGTTATTTTACGCATCTTGTTCACCGGGATCTGGAAAAATCAGGCTCCTGAGAGGCGTTGGAAAACAGCAGGTCTTGTCAGAAAGGCAAACAGAATGATTGGCATGGTATTGGTAACCCACGGGCGGCTGGCTCAGGAATTTGTGGCGGCGACCGAACATGTGGTTGGTCCCCAGGATCAGGTCAGGGCCATTTCCATCGGTCCTGATGATGATATGGAACAGCGGCGACAGGATATTTTGAATGCCGTCGGTGATGTGGATACCGGATCTGGTGTCATTCTCCTGACCGACATGTTTGGCGGCACCCCGTCCAATCTGGCCATTTCCGTCATGGAGAAGGCTAATGTGGAAGTGATTGCCGGGATTAATCTTCCCATGCTGATCAAGCTGGCCAGCCTGCGCGGTGAAAATGATATGGCAAAAGCCGTGGATGCGGCACAGGAATCAGGCCGCAAATATATCAATGTGGCCTCCCACCTTCTCAACGATAAATCCTGACCCTAGATGACGGTTTTGCAGCAGGATCTTCTTATCCGCAATAAACGGGGGCTGCACGCGCGGGCCGCTGCCAAATTCGTGAAATGTGCCGAAAAGTTTGAGGCGGATATCATTGTCACCAAAGATGACAACCGGGTTTCCGGTACCTCCATCATGGGGCTGATGCTGTTATCGGCGTCAAAGGGAACATCCATCCATGTGGCTGTCTCCGGTACGGATGCCGATGAAGCCCTCGCCGCCCTGAATACTCTGGTTGAGGATAAATTCGGGGAAGACAAGGACGAAGAATAAATTTTCTTTTGTTACAGGTTTCTTAACCTGATTATGATATAAAGATGTCTTTATATTGTTGTTGAAATCCTGATGCGGGATTGATATACACATGCCAAGAGGGGACGTGCGACCTGAGAGGTCATCGTGCCTGCCTGTTTCACTTCATCTGGAAAAGAGTGTCCAATGAGCACATCGGAAGACTTTAAAGTTGCCGACATGTCCCTGGCTGACTGGGGACGCAAGGAAGTAACCATTGCCGAAACTGAAATGCCGGGCCTGATGGCACTGCGCGAAGAATTTGGCGCCTCCAAACCGCTGGCTGGTGCCCGGATTGCCGGTTGCCTGCACATGACCATTCAGACGGCTGTTCTGATCGAAACCCTGACGGCTCTTGGCGCCGAGGTTCGCTGGTCCTCCTGTAACATTTTCTCTACCCAGGATCAGGCTGCGGCTGCCATGGCCGCTGCGGATATTCCGGTTTTTGCCTGGAAAGGCATGTCCGAGGAAGAATTCTGGTGGTGTATTGAAATGACCATCGAAGGTCCGGACGGATGGCGTCCTAACCTCATTCTGGATGACGGCGGAGACCTCACCCAGATTATGCATGATAAATATCCCCAATATCTGGAGGATATCAAAGGCCTGTCCGAAGAAACCACAACCGGTGTTCATCGTCTTTATGAAATGGCCAAAGCCGGTACGCTGAAAGTGCCTGCCATTAATGTGAATGACAGTGTTACCAAGTCAAAATTCGATAATCTCTATGGTTGCCGGGAAAGCCTGGTAGACGGTATCAAGCGGGCGACCGATGTGATGGTTGCCGGTAAAGTGGCCGTTGTTGCCGGATACGGTGATGTGGGTAAAGGCTCCGCTGCTTCCCTTCGCAGCCAGGGTGCCCGGGTGCTGGTCACTGAAATCGATCCGATTTGCGCCTTGCAGGCTTCTATGGAAGGCTACGAAGTTGTCACTATGGAGGATGCCGCTCCGTTAGGCGACATTTTTGTCACGACAACCGGTAATGTGGATGTGATCACCATTGATCATATGCGGGCCATGAAGGATCGGGCCATTGTTTCCAATAT
>DIYE01000104.1:0-227 GCA_002428885.1 Alphaproteobacteria bacterium UBA6062 | reverse complement strand
GATCGGGCCATTGTTTCCAATATTGGTCACTTTGATTCCGAAATTCAGATTGATGCCCTGAGAAACCTCACCTGGCATAATGTGAAGCCACAGGTGGATGAAGTCGAATTTGCTGACGGCAAGCGTATTATCGTCCTGGCGGAAGGCCGCCTGGTCAATCTCGGCTGTGCCACGGGCCATCCGAGCTTTGTCATGAGCGCCTCTTTCACCAACCAGGTTCTGGCGCA
>DIYE01000142.1 GCA_002428885.1 Alphaproteobacteria bacterium UBA6062 | reverse complement strand
AAAAAATCCGCTTTCCCTCCCGCCGGGTCTGGACGAAACCGGCCCGCTTCAGATGCTGCAGATGCTGGGATGTGTTGGCCACCGTCAATCCGGAAAGGTCCGCCAGCCGATCTACGGCCCGCTCTCCCTGTGCAATATGCTCAAGCAGAATGAGCCTGTGAGCGTTGCCGAGGGTGCGGGCCGTTTCGGCCAGTTCGTCCATAAAGCGGCGTTCCTGTTCCTGGTCTGTCATATAAAGATTATAAGAGACACATATTCAAACAATCAATTGATTATCTATTTTATTGACCTTCATCACAAAGCTTTGAGAAACACGTGAAATGCCACAACCCACCATTGACCCATCGGCTAATTCAAAATAACAATCAATTACTCTATTGAATGATTATGTAACTGATATCAATCATCGGGATACCTTATGAAAACCCCGGACATTGCCGACGACATAAGGTTGTTCTACCCCTCTCCCTCAGGAGGGTAGGTGTATTCGTGCCTTTTATACCGCCCTCCGGTACGTCCGGCTCTGCAGTTGCTTGGATGGTAGCCCGCCTCAGAGCCGGGCGTATGGCATAAAACAGGCAGTATCGCTATTCAGCTTCTGAAAGGACATAACGTGACTGAAGACTTTATCCGGCTGACCTTCCTGATCGGCATCGGCGCTACGCTGGTTATGGATATATGGGCGTTTCTTCAAAAACGCCTGTTTGGCATCCCGTCCCTTGACTATGCCCTGGTCGGTCGCTGGCTCGGATATCTTCCCCGCGGCCAGTTCGTTCACAACCCGATCGGCAAATCGGCGCCGGTCTTTGGGGAAACCCTGATCGGCTGGACCGCGCATTATGCGATCGGCGTTTTATTCGCTGGCATCCTGCTGATGATCATCGGTACCGGATGGGCTGTCCAGCCGACCTTTCTGCCGGCTCTGGCCATGGGTGTCGGAACGATCGTTGCCCCCTTTTTTATTCTGCAACCGGGAATGGGCGCAGGCATCGCAGCTTCACGGACGCCTGCTCCCAATGTGGCCCGGTTCAGGAGCCTCGTTGCTCATACATCCTTCGGAATCGGCCTCTATCTTTCGGCTATTGCGGTCTCCTGGTTCCGGTTTTAACGGATATTTTAAGAACCCATTCTGCCTTCTTTCTCATAAAGGAGCCCATCAGGACGTTTTAAAGACGAGACGGGCTGCCGGTTTACGGGCTCCTCTGGCGATCAGAACGTAAAGCGCCGGTGTTAGAAACAGGGCAAACATACTAGATAAGCCCAGGCCCGAGAAAATTGTCCAGCCGATGGCCGCCCTGGCTTCCGATCCTGCCCCGCTTGACAAAATAAGCGGCAATGAACCGATCATGGTTGACAGAAGAGTCATGGAGATTGGCCTCAGACGGGTTTTCGCCGCTTCCAGAATTGCCTCATACCGATCCTTGCCGTCCCGCTGGGCCTGATCCGCAAATTCAACAAGCAAAACCCCGTTCTTGGCCATCAGACCGATGAGCAAGACCAATCCGATCTGCGAAAAGATATTCAGGGTTACACCGCTAACCATCATGGCGCCAACTGTCGCTGCAAGACCAAATGGTACAACGGCCATAACCACAAGAGGACTGGTCAGGTTTTCGAACTGCGCGACAAGCACAAGAAAGACGATCAGAATAGCAAACCCGTAGGTCAGCAGCAGATCCCGGTTCGTTTCCGTAAAGGTATCCGCTTCACCGGTCATCAGATAGTCTATGCCCTCCGGCAAAACCTCGTCGGCGATTGCCGAAACCTTGGCAATTGCGGTACTGATTGGAAGATCCTCCTGAACAGCCTCCACCGAAATAGCCCGTCGCTGAGCGCTGCGATCCAGCTCCGCAGCAACACCTGCCTGTGAAATCGTGGTCAGACTGGATAGGGGAACGGCGGTTCCTTTATCCGATGTAACATAGATATTCCGAAGATCCGCCGGATCCTGGATAAGTCCGGTCGGAGCACTTAGAATAATGGGAATCGCCTGATCATCCATATTCAGATCGACAAGTTCGTGACCTCCGACCATCACGGTCAGCGTAAGAGACAAATCATCCAGGGAAATACCAAGATCCGACGCACTTTGCCGATCGATGGCAAGCGACATTTGCGGCTGTGTCGGATTATAGGAAATCTCAACATCCTCAAAGGACGCGTCTTCCATTGCCCTGGCCAGAATAAGAGCCGCTTCATGGATCTCGGTATAGTTATTGCCCAGCAAATCAAGGGACAATCCGGAGCGGCTGGCCCAGTCCGTTTCGAAACTGCTGCGACCAAAAGCATTAACCCTGGATCCGGGAATACTGCTCAAAGGCCCCTTCAACGCACGAATAATCTGATCCTGCGTCCTCTCCCTGTCTGCCCAAGGAGACAGTGTAATATCGGAAATAACGCGATTAGGGTCCCAGCGACCGACGACACTATAAACTGTTCTGATGTCACCCTGCTCCACAAGTGGCAATAAAACCTGCTCAATAGCGTCTGCTTGCCCTTGCATATATTCAATACCGACACCATCGGGACCTGATGCAAAGATTTGAAATTCCCCGCGGTCTTCGTCCGGTGTCAGTTCACTGGTCAGGGACGGCAGATGGAAGGCGACCGCTCCGCCTATTGCCAGGCTGACCAGAACAATAACCGCCGGTGCTTTGATCACCAACCGAACCAGAGATACGTAGACATTGAGGATCCTGTTACCAATCCGGGTCAACAGGCCAAAAGTCATGCCCTTATCATCGGAAGCCAGCTTCAGGCGCGCGGCCAGAGCGGGAACGAGAGTGAGGGCGGAAAAGGAGGAAAACGCCACAGCAACCGCGAGGACGATACCAAATTCACGGAATAAGCGTCCTGTTGCTGAGGGTAAAAATGAAATCGGGATAAAAACAGCGATCAGCACGGCCGTGGTTGCCAGAACAGCGAAAAACACCTGCCGGGTGCCAACAATAGCGGCCAGCAGATTTGTATCGCCCAAGGACTGCCGCCGCTGGATATTTTCCAGAACAACAATGGCATCATCGACGATCAGGCCTGTCGCCAGCACCAATGCCAGCAGCGTAATAAGATTAATCGAAAACCCGAATATCCAGAAACCGATGAGACTTCCAATAATGGACGCCGGGATTACCAGGCTCGGAATAACGGTTGCCCTGATCTTGCCGAAAAACAGCAAAATGGAGAAAATCACAACGGCTGTCGTCAGCCCGAGGGTTTTCAGGACTTCACTGGTCGCGCTTTCAATAAAGACTGACTGATCCGATGTCACAACAAAGGTCAGATCCTTATATTGCTGATCAAGCCGTGCAACAACTGTCCGAACCTGCTCTGCAATCTCGACCGTATTGGAATTCGCCTGGCGCAAAATACCGAGTCCAACCGCGGGTTCACCATTCAAACGAACAAAATTTTGGGCTGTCGCCGGGGCAAAATAGGCCTCGGCAACATCGCCGATCCGGATACTGTCCCGGATCACAATTTCCTCGATCAGATCAGCCGTAACCGCTGGTGCCCGGGCGCGAACCAAAAGTTCCTGCGCCTTTGACGTATAACTGCCGACAGGAATGTCATAGGGTGCCCGGCTCAGGGCATCCGCAATATCAGTGATGGTCAATTGATACCGATTAAGCTGCAAAGGATTCAGAACAACCCGCATCTGTCTGCTGCGCACACCGAACATCTCAACGGTGGCGACACCGGGAATGGCGTAGAAAAGTGGTACGATATCATTTTCAACCTGACGGCTGAGCGCCACATGATCGAAAAGATCAGGAATAATCGCAACCTGGATAACCGGTGAAGCATTGGCATCAGATTTGACAATTGTCAGTTTGCGCATCCGGGCAGGCAGATCCTCTTCTACCCGACTTGTCGCTTCCCGAACATCTGCGGCCGCAGCATCCATATCCTTTCCGGGCTCGAATTCAACCCGGATCCGGGTCGAGGCTTCTTCGCTGGAAGCCTCAATACCGGTCACACCAGAGACCCGGGCCACAGCACCTTCCAGAGGTTTTGTCAATTCCGCATCCACGGTTTCCGGCGATGCCCCCGGATATTCTGCCTCGACCATGATCACGGGCCGGTCCACATTCGGCAATTCCCGAACCTCAAGCCCGATCAAGACAGCCAGTCCGCCCAGAACAATCAGCAGGTTCAATACGACAGCCAGATAAGGGCGACCGACCGAAACGGCGGCAATATCCCGACGTGATTCACTCATTGGCGCTTACCTCCAATTTACCCTGCATCGGCGTCAGATGTCGGGGAACATTGATCGGATCTCCCTCCCGCACTTTCTGAACACCTTCAACAACAACCACATCTCCTTCGGACAGGTCGGCTTGCACCCAGACCATCCCGTCCCGCCTGCGCACAACCGTTATGGGCAGACGTTTTGCGGCTCCTTCCCGAACCGCCCACAGATACGCACCCCGGCTTCCCCAGAGAATGGCAACTTCCGGAATAACGGGATGAGAACCGTTTTCGGTGGCAACAGAAACCTTGAAACTCATGCCCGGCATCATCTGAGGGAGCGGATGATCTATTCTGGCACGAACCGTGACGGTTCGGGTCTGCGGATCTACATGATGAGCAATTGTCTCGACACGGGCCTGGCTGGTTTGACGATTGCCGGGTGAGCTGATCGCAACATCCGACCCAACGGAAATCGACGTGACGGCCTCCTCAGGCATCTTGAAATCCAGCAACAGAATTGAACGATTGTCCAGTCGGACAACTTCCGTTGACGGTGTCACATGAGCACCCGGGTGCAGATTGATAATGCCGAGCCAGCCGTCAAACGGCGCCTTTACAGAGCGCCTGGAAAGCGCGAGTTCAGCTTCTTTCAACTTAATCCGGGCGGTTTGCAGGTTTATTTCCGCCGTTTCCAGCGTCGTGACCGGAACGGCACCTTTTTTATCCAGTTGTTTGCTCCGCCTGAAAATCCGGGTGGCGGACTGGAGATCAACCTTTGCCTGCGCCACAGCCAGCTCTTCGCTGGCCGAGTCCAGTTTAAGCAGTCTTTCACCCTTCCCGACCTTCTGGCCGGACCCCACATACAGCTTTTCAATACGTCCTTCAGCGTCGGGTGTCAGGGCAACCGTCTGCCAGGCGCGGGCCGTACCAATTGTCACATGGCTCTGGATATTCGGCTGAATTTTAACAGTGCCGACCGTTACTTTTGGAGCTGATCTGTTCTCACCCTCCTCCGCTTGCGCCGGTATTGCCGTTATTCCGTGAGCAGACATCAAAAGTCCCAGAATGAAAATCCGGCACCATTCGGCTACCCGGTCACCGCCCCCCGGCTTGAGCAGATTGATCATCACACCATCCAGACAGAAAATTGCAAAATTATCGATAGCCTACAAATTGGCTGCTAAGATCGGGTATCGCCACTCCGGCTCGACGAAACGGCTTTCTGCGTCGTTTAATCTTCAAAATGACCTGTTGGTCGAAAAATCAGGTGGTTTTATCGAAAAACACCTCCATTTTACGTCTCTTCAGCCTTTATGGCGTCGATTGACCGGATTTTCTAACGAGACATGTGGCAAGTGATACAATGAGAACAGGAAAACCATATAAATTGCTGGGATCAACGAACATGTTTATCCTGGCATCCGTGCTGTATCTGATTGCCTTCACCTCCACAGATTCTGAACCGCGCCTCTCTTTTGCGGAAGTCTTTAACGCTGCCCTGAATATTGCACTGGCCAGCATTATCGTATTTGTCTGGCGTCCCATGATGCTGCACAAGAACCGGGTGCTTGCCTTTATTCTGATGACGTTACTGACCATTCTGGCTTTTGGTGTCATCGACGAGACGGCTGATCTCTATATACACCCGCCTGGCAGTGACAGGCACTCCTTCGATCTGGGTGGGTTTGGCTGGTCTCTCGTGAACGGCTGGACGGCGGTCGCCGCTATCCTGGCAGTGGTTCTCTTTACAGATGGTCTGGAGGAACGGCGCCGGGCCGCCCAACT
>DIYE01000207.1 GCA_002428885.1 Alphaproteobacteria bacterium UBA6062 | reverse complement strand
ACGAGAAACATCGTGAGCTGCAAACCGCCCTTCAGACTGCCCAGGCCCGCCGCAATGAGGCGGCCAAGGAAATTGGCAAGGTCAAGGCATCGGGCGGCGATGCGGATGCGATTATCAAGGAAGTGTCTGATCTGAAGGCTTCTGTTCAGGAAATGGAAGGGCAGGAGCGGGAATTGTCTGCCGAGCTGGAGGAGCTGCTGGCCGGCATTCCGAATGTCATGAAGGATGATGTTCCGGATGGTGAGGATGAAGACGATAATGTGGAACTTCGCCGGGTCGGTGATATCCGCAACTTCGATTTTGAGCCCAAGGAACATTATGAGCTTGGCGCTGCACTGGGCATGATGGATTTTGAAACGGCGGCCAAACTTTCCGGCAGCCGCTTCGTGGTGACCAGCGGAAAAATTGCCCGGCTGGAGCGGGCGCTTGCGGCCTTTATGATCGATATCCATACGGAGGAAAAAGGCTATCTTGAAGTCTCTCCGCCGACCATTGTCCGGGGACATGCCCTCTATGGTACAGGCCAGTTGCCTAAATTTGAAGAAGATCTCTACAAGCTGGACACAGGCAGCTATCTGATCCCGACGGCGGAGGTGCCGCTCACCAACCTGGTGCGTGAAAGCATCGTCAGCGAGGCGGAACTGCCCATGCGATTTGCCGCCCATACGCTTTGCTATCGGTCTGAAGCGGGGTCTGCGGGTAAGGATACTGCGGGTATGCTGCGTCAGCATCAGTTTGCCAAGGTGGAGATGGTTTCGATCACCACGCCGGAACAGTCTGATGAAGAACATGAACGGATGACGGCTTGCGCAGAAGATATTCTGCAACGCCTGGGTCTGCCTTATCGCGTTGTGATATTATGCGCTGGTGATACCGGTTTCGGTGCCCGCAAGACCCATGACCTGGAAGTCTGGCTTCCGGGGCAGGATACCTACCGGGAAATTTCAAGCTGTTCCACGTGTGGCGATTTCCAGGCACGACGCATGAATGCCCGCTATAAACCGGAAGGTGAGAAGAAAAACCGTTTCGTTCATACCCTGAACGGATCCGGGCTGGCGGTTGGCAGGACCCTGATTGCTGTCATGGAAAACTATCAGCAGGCTGACGGATCCATCGAGATCCCGAAAGCCCTGCGTCCTTATATGGGAGGCCTTGAGGTTATCCGCTGATCTCTCCTCCTGAAAACCAACAACAAGAAAAGGTGACACTTTGCGTATTCTACTGAGTAATGACGACGGATTTAATGCTCCCGGCATGGACGTCCTTAAGAAAATCGCGTTCTCTCTGTCTGATGATGTGATTATCGTGGCACCTGCCAAGGAACAAAGCGGCGCTTCCCGTTCCCTAACCCTGCATGACCCCCTTCGTCTGATCCAGTATTCCGACACCGAATATGCGGTGGAAGGAACGCCGACAGATTGTGTCATGATGGCTCTTAATCATATTTTCCCGGATAACAAGCCGGACCTGATCCTGTCCGGTGTAAACCGGGGTGGTAACCTCGGAGAAGATGTCCTGTATTCCGGAACGGTGGCTGCGGCCAGTGAAGGCACCCTTTTAGGGGTTCCATCCATTGCCCTTAGTCAGACCATTCTCGATGCTAACGAGATTTATTGGGAAACTGCGGAAAAACTGGCACCGGCCATCATCAAAAAACTCCTCAAGCTGGACTGGGGGGAAGATGTTCTGATGAATATCAATTTCCCACCGGTTGCACCGGATCAGGTGGATGGGGTGGAAGTAACCCGTCAAGGAAAACGGGATCTCACCAATCTGCTGATCGATGCCCGGACCGATGCCCGGGGCAGGGATTATTTCTGGCTTGGATACAGACCGTCTCTTGGCAGCCCATCAAAAGGTGAGGACCTGGAAGCCGTGTCAAACCGGAAGGTATCGGTTACGCCATTATGCCTGAACCTGACAAAAGATCCGCTTCTTGATGCTTTGAATGATGTACTGGGTTAGTTGACCGTGAACGAAAACGCCGCACAGAAGATCCGCCTGATCATGGAACTCCGTCGCCAGGGGATCAATGATACGGATGTTCTGTCAGCAATTGAACGGGTGCCGCGCGAAGAGTTTATCCCGAAAACCTTTCGGGACCGAGCCTATGAGAATATTGCTCTGCCCATTGCCAATGGTCAGACCATCAGCCAGCCTTTCGTTGTTGCCTATATGACCCAGATGCTGACGCCGGATCCGCGACGCAAGGTCCTGGAAGTGGGAACCGGTTCCGGCTATCAGGCCGCAGTACTGTCGCATTTGTGCCGTCGGGTCTATTCGCTGGAACGGTTTCGATCTTTGCAGATAGAAGCAGTGCGTTTGTTTGAAAAACTCAAGATTGGCAATATCACAACCAAGCTTGGAGACGGCTATAAAGGTTGGAAAGAACAGGCGCCGTTCGAGCGGATTATTGTTACGGCAGCTGCGGAAGAAATACCTGGTACCCTTGTTGACCAGCTCAATGACGGCGGAATCATGATCTTGCCGGTTGGGCCGGAACCGTCTGATCAGAGTATCGTCAGGGTAATGAAGGATGATATGGGGAATGTTCAGGAGGATGAATTGATGCCTGTTAGATTCGTACCATTAGTTCAAGGGCTTGCTGTTGAAACTTGATTGATCACTATATCTTGTGAACGCGTAATTTTCTTGGCTTTCTTCCGATTCTTTTCTATATTCAGAGTGCTTTCTTTTTAGGAGGAACCCTTTGATGGAGCCAAATCAGCCCATATACAAGGAGCGGTGTGCAGCGCGATGCGGCGCATCGGGCAAGC
>DIYE01000121.1:4810-5932 GCA_002428885.1 Alphaproteobacteria bacterium UBA6062 | reverse complement strand
TCCAGATAACCGCCAGAGTGGCCAGGATCACCGCTGATGCCTGCCACTTATTGAGCCGTTCTTTAAGGAAAATCACGCCCAGCATGATGCTGACCAGCGGGTTGATATAATAACCGAGACTAGCCTCCAAAACCCGGTCCACAGAAATCGCCCAGATGAAGACCAGCCAGTTAATACCAATCAGCACGGTCGTTGCTGCCAAAACCAGTAATGTTCGACGGTCTCTAATTGCGGCTTTCAGATGGGTCATCCGGCGGGTGACCATCACCAGCAGCAGAACAAACACCATGGACCAGACAATCCGGTGCGCCATGATTTCCATGGCCGGCATATCCCCGAATGCCTTGAAAAACAGGGGAAAGAGCCCCCAGAGCAGAAACGCGCCCAAGGCTGCCGACACGCCCTGAGTCGTACGGGTCTTCTGGGAAACGGACAGGCTGTCCGGTTTTTGCGGCACGGATCGATCAGTCACGGGAAATCCTGGCAGGAAAATCAAATTAATCAGGAATATTCATCCCAACTATCAAATGCGCAGCCTCAGGTAAAGATAATAGCGTCTTAAAGATCGGAATACGGAGCAGGAAAAAGAGGCAAATTAGGTTTGTCCCTATTCAAGATCTTGCACTGATTTCCCATCACACCTATATAAGCGTCGAAGAGTATTGTTTAACAATCCCGGGGATCATCGCGGTGCATAAATTGGTCGTGGTGCTCTGCCAATTGAGAAGAGGATAAAATGGCTAAAGTTATTGGTATTGATCTAGGTACCACAAATTCCTGTATTGCTGTCATGGATGGCAAGGATTCCAAAGTCGTCGAAAATGCTGAAGGCGCCCGCACCACACCTTCCATGGTGGGTTTCGCGGAAGACGGCGAGAAACTCGTCGGTCAGGCTGCCAAGCGTCAGGCGGTTACCAACCCTGAAAACACCCTGTTCGCCATCAAGCGTCTGATCGGTCGCCGTTATGACGACAAGACCACGCAAAAAGACAAGGGCATGGTTCCTTATAACATCGTTAAAGCTGATAACGGTGATGCGTGGGTTGAAGCCCGTGGCGACAAATACTCCCCGAGCCAGATTTCTGCTTTCATCCTGCAAAAAATGAAGGAAACCGCGGAAAG
>DIYE01000121.1:4573-4734 GCA_002428885.1 Alphaproteobacteria bacterium UBA6062 | reverse complement strand
AAAATGAAGGAAACCGCGGAAAGCTTCCTGGGCGACAACGTGACCCAGGCGGTTATTACGGTCCCGGCTTATTTCAATGACGCACAGCGTCAGGCGACTAAGGATGCCGGCAAGATCGCCGGCCTGGAAGTCCTTCGTATCATCAACGAGCCGACAGCGGC
>DIYE01000121.1:0-4544 GCA_002428885.1 Alphaproteobacteria bacterium UBA6062 | reverse complement strand
GCGACCAAAGACGCCGGCAAGATCGCTGGCCTGGAAGTGCTGCGCATTATCAACGAGCCGACAGCGGCTGCGCTTGCCTATGGTATGGACAAGAAAGATCAAACCATCGCTGTGTTTGACCTGGGCGGTGGTACCTTTGACGTATCTATCCTGGAAATCGGTGACGGCGTTTTTGAAGTCCGCTCCACCAATGGTGATACTTTCCTGGGCGGTGAAGATTTTGACCTTAAACTGGTCGACTATCTTGCTGAAGAATTCCAGAAGGAAAACGGTATTGATCTGCGCGGCGATAAAATGGCTCTTCAGCGTCTGAAAGAAGCAGCCGAGAAAGCCAAGATCGAGCTGTCTTCTTCCCAGGCAACCGACATCAATCTGCCCTTTATTACAGCAGACGCATCCGGTCCGAAGCATATGCAGCTCAAGCTGACACGGGCACAGTTCGAAAACTTGGTTGATGATCTGGTCAAACGGACATTGGCACCGTGTGAAAAAGCGCTGAAAGATGCCGGTCTCCAGAAAGGCGAGATTGACGAAGTTATTCTTGTCGGTGGTATGAGCCGGATGCCGAAGGTTCAGGAAACCGTTCAGCAGTTCTTCGGTTGTGAGCCTCATAAAGGGGTGAACCCGGACGAAGTGGTTGCCATGGGCGCTGCCATCCAGGCCGGCGTTCTGCAGGGTGACGTGAAAGATGTTCTGCTGCTGGACGTTACACCACTGTCTCTCGGGATTGAGACGCTGGGCGGTGTCTTTACCCGTCTGATCGACCGGAACACGACTATTCCGACAAAGAAAGGCCAGACCTTCTCAACAGCGGAAGATAATCAGTCCGCTGTTACCATCCGGGTTTTCCAGGGTGAGCGCGAAATGGCGGCAGATAACAAGCTGCTCGGCAATTTCGACCTGACGGAAATTCCATCAGCACCGCGCGGTGTTCCGCAGATCGAAGTAACCTTCGACATCGATGCCAACGGTATCGTCAATGTCTCGGCGAAAGACAAGGGAACCGGCAAGGAACAGAAGATCCAGATCCAGGCTTCCAGCGGCCTCAGCGATGCAGATATCGACCAGATGGTCAAGGATGCGGAAGAGCATGCTGCGGACGACAAAGCACGTAAGGAGAAGGTTGAAGTCCAGAACCAGGCAGACAGCCTCATTCATACAACCGAGAAGACTCTCGAGGAAGTCGGCGACAATGTGGGCGATGATATTAAAGGCCCGGTCAAGACAGCCCTTGACGAGTTGAAGGAAGTCAAGGATTCCGACGACACGGACGCCATCAAAGCTAAAATGGAAGCCCTGCAACAGGCCTCCATGAAACTGGGTGAAGCCGTTTATGCACAGTCTCAGGCGGAGGGTGCTGATGCCGCCGCGGAAGGTGCGGATGACGCTTCAAGCGCCTCTTCTTCCGAAGCGGATGACGATGTTGTCGATGCCGATTTCGAAGAAGTTGAGGACGATAAAAAAGACAAGTAAGGTCTTGCCAGTCAGGGCCATGCCTTGAAACTGAAGCCTTGTCATTTAACAGACCGCCCCGATCCTGCTCCTGGTTCGGGGCGGCACTCAGTTAAGTAGGACCTTATGGCGAAACGCGACTATTATGACATACTCGGTGCCGATAAAGGTGCTGATGCGGCAGCCCTCAAGAAGGCCTATCGCAAAATGGCCATGCAGTATCATCCGGATCGCAATCCGGGAGACGCAGAAGCCGAAGCAAAATTCAAGGAAGTCAACGAAGCCTACGAAATTCTGAAAGACGACCAGAAGCGGGCGGCGTACGATCAATATGGACATGCGGCCTTTGAACAGGGCGGCATGGGCGGCGGCGGCTTCGGCGGCATGGGCGGCGGTGGCTTCTCCGATATCTTCGAAGACCTGTTCGGCGACTTTATGGGCGGACGCCGGGGCGGCGGCGCTTCCGGGCAGGGCCGCGGATCCGATCTTCGCTACAATATGGAGATTTCCCTCGAAGAAGCCTATCACGGCAAACAGACCGAAATCACCATTCCTTCCTCAGTGGATTGTGATGAGTGCGACGGAACCGGTGCCGAGGAAGGCTCCTCTCCTGTCACATGCACAACCTGCGGCGGACATGGCAAGGTCAGGGCTCAACAAGGTTTCTTCACCATTGAGCGAACCTGCCCAACCTGTCAGGGTCAGGGCCGGGTCATCGAGAAACCCTGCCGTAAATGCCGCGGCGAAGGATCCATCGAAAAAGAAAAGACGCTATCCATCAATATCCCGGCGGGTGTTGATGACGGAAACCGGATCAGACTGTCCGGCGAGGGTGAAGCGGGACGCCGGGGCGGCCCTCCGGGCGATCTGTATATTTTCCTCTCCGTCGCCGATCACCGGATTTTCCAGCGGGATGGCCAGAACCTGCACTGCCGGGTTCCTATTCCCATGACAACAGCAGCCCTGGGCGGCGATATCGAGGTTCCAACCCTGGACGGCGCCCGAGCCAAAGTAAGCATTACGGCCGGTTCTCAGTCTGGGCGTAAATTTCGGCTGAGAGGCAAAGGCATGCCCATCATGAATTCTTCCGAGCATGGAGATATGTATATCCATGTCACCGTAGAAACACCTGTCAATCTGACAAAGCGGCAGAAGGAACTGCTGAAGGAATTTGAAGCCGAAGGCGGCGGCGCCCACAATCCGGAATCGGAAGGCTTTTTCTCCCGGGTAAGGGACTTCCTGGCGGATTTGAAAGACTAGGCTCTATACTCATATACCGCAATTGCAAAAGCTCCTCTCGTCAGAGAGGGGCTTTTTGTGTTAAACCGCCCCTTCAAATATTGATCGGAGACAAAAATGGGTGAAATGAAAATCGGTATTGTCGGATGCGCGGGCCGTATGGGGCGCATGCTGATCAAACAGGTCTCCGAAACAGAAGGATGCCATGTCTGTGGTGGTACTGAACCGGAAAAATCTCCCTTTGTTGGTCAGGATCTGGGAGATCTGGCCGGGATTGGAACGGCCGGTATTACCGTAGAAACAGATACAGTATCCCTGTTTGAAAAAGCAGATGCCGTTATCGATTTCACAGCACCGATAGCCACGATCCGTCATGCGGAAATCGCTGCGGAGACAGGTAAAATCCTGGTTATCGGTACAACTGGCCTCACCAATGAAGAACAAGCCAAAGTCACGGCAACAGGAAATCAGGGCGCTGTTATCGTGCAAGGCGCCAATATGAGCCTGGGTGTTAACCTGCTGGCCCAACTCACCAAAAAAGTTTCGGCTATTCTCGACGAAGATTTCGACATCGAAGTTCTGGAAATGCACCACCGACATAAAGTGGACGCTCCTTCAGGGACGGCCCTGCTGCTCGGCAAGGCGGCCGCGGAAGGCCGGGAAGTGGATCATGATGCTGTTGCGGATCGCGGCCGTGACGGCATTACAGGCGCCCGCAAGCGCGGTGATATCGGTTATGCGGTCCTGCGCGGCGGTAATGTGGTCGGCGACCATTCAGTCTTGTTTGCTGCCGAAAACGAAATTATCGAGATTTCCCATAAAGCCGGAGACCGGGCGATCTTTGCTCGTGGTGCGGTACGAGCCGCCCTATGGGCGAACGGGAAAACAGCCGGGAATTATGATATGATGGACGTTCTGGGTCTTGGAGACTAATAAATTATTCCGAAAGCGATAAAGGGCGAGGTCCAGTTCGTTCTTTATGTCGTTTTTTTCTTCCTCTATGAGAAATGAGCCGATTTCCAGGCTTTCACCTCTGCAATTCAGGTAGAGCTTGTCTTGTCGGATATCAGGGCGGCTCCAATAGGCTTCAAACGATTTCTGCGCCTCCCGGCCCTCGGGATCAATCTGCCGGACCCGGATATCGCCTCCGACAATCTCCACAATCTCACACCGCCTGCCCGATTTAAAATTAAACCGGAAAGCAAGATAGATCAGCAGAACGTCCAAACCAAAAAAACCGAAAACCGGCCAGGCACCCATTAGTAAAAAGACCGTTCCGGCGACAAAACTGACGGCGCTAATCGATAGCATCAGGATCATAAAAGCGCGTGGAGACAAACTCCGGTGCGGGTGCAGAATGAGAGAGAAAACCGGCCTATCGCGGTCGGCATCAGACATGCCCTGAGCCATTCTATTCAATGATCCTTTCCATCCTTCACTGGAACAGCATTGCAGCTTTGCGCGGTTTATGCCAATAACAATCTTATGAAAAAGGCAGACATACAGGAATTTTTCCGACGCATGCATGAAGATAATCCGGAACCCAAAGGGGAACTGGATTATGTCAATCCTTTCACCCTGCTGGTCGCGGTTGTTCTCTCCGCCCAGGCCACCGATGTCGGCGTAAACAAAGCCACAGGCCCGCTGTTTGCCATTGCAGATACGCCTGAGAAAATGCTGGCGCTCGGGGAAGATACGGTACGCGATTACATCAAATCCATTGGTCTTTACAAGACCAAGGCCAAGAATGTCATCAAGCTGTGTGAAGCCCTGATCCGGGATCATAACAGCGAGGTCCCGCAAACGCGGGAAGAACTGGAAGCCCTGGCCGGGGTCGGTCGCAAAACAGCCAA
>DIYE01000002.1:14268-39036 GCA_002428885.1 Alphaproteobacteria bacterium UBA6062 | reverse complement strand
TTCTTTCTGCGCGGAGTTCAATATCTGACGTTTCCCGCCGCAATTCGTCACCGGCATCCTTGATCTGGCTGGCCACCCGTTCCGAGGCCGCCTTAAGCTCATCCGCCTGCCGCTGGAAGCTTGTTCCTGCCTGAATGACCCGGTTGGATGTTTCCAGGCTCGCCGTATTCAGACTGTCAACATTCGCATCCAGCCTTGCCGAGATCTCATCTGCCATTTGGCGGATCTGCTCAGAAGCCTGTTCCAGGGCGTTCATCTGCTTGCGAAGCTGTTCCTGAACAAGTTTTGTCCGGTCCTCTGCAACCGAGTTACTGGTCAGCAGGTTCTCGGCATGCTCTGACATATGGCTTTTGAGCGTTTCCGCCTTTTCAAGGGACTTCTCTCCTGCTTCCTGCAGCAAATCCCGTCCTTTCTTGAGCACGGTTTCCACATCCGAAAGCCCTGTTTCCGTCTTCCGATACGTCGTTTCCAGATGGTCGAATTCCTCCCTCAATTTTGAACCGGAAGAAATCATTTCCGCGCTGGCTTCCCTGACCTTGTCGTCTATATCCTTAATACCCTCTGCAATCCTTTGCGACGCATCCAGCAGATTTTCTTCGACCTCTTTCACATTGTCGGTAAATCCGGACTGTCTCTCCTGTAATTGTTCGATCGCCCGTTCCACGTCACCAGCACCCGCGCCCAGACTGTCCCGAACCGCCCCAAGACGCGACAACGCATCTTCACCGGAGATGGACAGATCCGTCGAGTTTTGCAGCAGCATATCGCTGGCTCTGGCAAGCTCACCGGTCGTATTTCGGGACTGTTCTTCCACATCCCGGGCTTTTTCAACAAGCTGATCCGTATGGCGTCCCAGTTTTTCGCTAATAGCCTCACCGCTTTCCTCAAGACCAGCAATGCGGGACTGCAACCCTTCCGTCGCATGTTCGGTCCGGGCAAGACTTTGATTGGCCAGCGCGGCCAGATCCTGACCGGTTTTTTCCAGGCGATGGACCAGTTGCTCTGTTTTTTGCTCTGAGGTATCAACCGCCTCTTCCAAAGCTTCCACTTGCGAGGAGATCGAAGCCTTCAGCGTCTCTCCTTTCTCGGCCGCTTCCTTAACGGCTTTTTGAAGGATTTCAGCTTGCTCCAGCATCATACCGTCCAGCGCGGTTTTCTGAGCTTCAGATTCTGTAATCAGTTCTTTGAGCAACTTTGCGCGCCGGTCCAGCTCACCGGTAAACTGATCACTGTTGGCGAGAAGTTTATCCGCGGTTTCACCGGCCAGCTTATTCTGGATATCCAGTCTCGCATTGGCATCCTCAATGCGCGCTGCGGCATTTTCCGTTTCAGCCTGCACTTCCCGGGACTGCCGACGAAGGCTGAGTGTCAGGCTCGCCACCCGGGCTTCAGCTTCAGGGCTGGGATATCCCATCTGCCGCATAAGACTATCAAGGGCATTTGCCTTGGCTTTATTGTCAGCCCCCCTTTTCAGGTAGGCAAGCAGCAGCCAGAGAAAGGCAACAGGGGCAAAAGCACCCGCAATGAAGGCACCGATTTCATGGGGCAGCATTCCCCAGAGATTCGGCCAACCGATATTTTTGTCGATATAGTAGACGACACCGCTTATCCAGAGCAGCGTCAGGACATTCACCAGGAACAAGGCGGTCTTGCCCAGCATGCCGGTTTCCTGCGCTGGTCGAACCTCCTCATGCCCACCCAGAATGAGAGGGGCTTCCTCTCCATCCTTATTTCGGTCCGCTTCCGGATGCTTTAAAATCATACCGACCTCCTGCTGATCGCAGAACAGGTTCCGGTAAAAGAAGGAGGCCGTCAAGCTTTCCGATAAAATTGAAACCAGCAGAATCAGCTAAAGTTCTACCGGTTTCAAAGACATAGGATTATTTGATGACAGAGGCCGCTTTCAGACTATCTATCTTTCCAGTATCAATTCCCCAGCTTTTCAGAGCTTCTTCCGTATGCTGTCCGGGGGAACAGGCTGGTCCCTGGATCTCGGATTTTGTTCGAGAGAATTTCGGGGCCGGGGCTGGCTGAACAACGCCGTCCAGCTCGACAAAAGTTCCCCGTGCCTTGTTATGCGGGTGCTCCGGTGCCTCATCCATGGATAGAACCGGCGCAAAACAGACGTCTGAGCCTTCCATGATGTCGCACCATTCGTCCCGGGTCTTCGTGATGAACACAGCCGCAAAACGTTCTCTCAGTTTGGGCCAGGACGCTACATCCATCTGATGAGGCAGATCTTCACCATCCAGTCCGGTTTTCTCCAGAAGCTCCGCATAGAACTTCGTTTCAATGGAGCCAATGGAAACGTATTTACCGTCGGATGTTTCATACACGTCATAAAAATGAGCACCCGAATCAAGAATGTTGGTTCCCCGCTCATCATTCCACCGTCCGGCGGCTTTCAAGCCGAAGAAGGTTGTCATCAGGCTGGCGGCACCATCCACCATGGACACATCAACAACCTGCCCTTTTCCGGATTTATTCGCTTCGAGCATAACGGCCAGCATCCCCATGGCGAGATACAGGGCACCACCACCGAAATCACCCACAAGGTT
Source organism: Alphaproteobacteria bacterium UBA6062 (assembly GCA_002428885.1). Lineage (GTDB taxonomy): Bacteria > Pseudomonadota > Alphaproteobacteria > Sneathiellales > Sneathiellaceae > Sneathiella. Next base: position 36,478 of record DIYE01000002.1, on the reverse strand, counting down.
AAGCGGCGGTGTCGGCATGCTGCCTTTACGCCCCATGGCGTGCAGGGCACCGGACAGCGCAATATAGTTCAGATCATGCCCCGCCGCGGGTGCCATGGGACCATCCTGCCCCCACCCGGTCATGCGACCATAGGCAATCTTGGGATTACGCTCAAAAACCACATCCGGTCCGAGGCCCAGCCGTTCCATCACTCCGGGACGAAATCCTTCGATCAAACCATCGGCTTGCTCAATCAGGGACAGAATCAGTTCCTGTCCTTCTTTAGACTTACTATCGACAGCAACTGAGCGACGACCGCGCATCAGAAGATTAAACTTGGGATCCGTGTGAACACCAAGGCCCGTTTCCTGCATCCGATCAATGCGGATAATATCTGCCCCCATATCGGCCAGCAACAAGGCACACATTGGCCCCGGTCCGATACCTCCCATTTCGACAATCTTAAATCCTGCTAAAGGTCCCATTTTTATTCCTTTCTTATTGAAGGCCTATGACAGACTTTTCCTAGTCTAGCGCCTTCTTTATCGGGCTGTCACCCCGTGAAATCAGTTTCAAGCCATATGACCATTTTATTGACATGCTAAGGAACTGTTGCCTGAACGCTGTGGTTACGGCTATATCTTTGCTGAGACTGAAATGCAATTAGGGGCATTGGACATGGGTAAAATCATCACCGGCGCAATCGTCGGCCTCGTCGTCATACTGGCTGTTCTGGTCGGTATCTTCTACTTCAATCTGGATAAGGTTATCATCGCCGCTGTTGAGAAATACGGCTCCGAGGTCACGAAGTCCGATGTTACGCTGAATGAGGTGGACCTGGATCTCACTTCCGGTAACGGAGCTCTGAGAGGGCTGAGCGTCAGTAATCCGAGTGGCTTTGAAGAGCCGTCCGCCTTCGAGCTTGGTGAAATTGCGGTCTCCGTTGATATGTCAGCGACCGGTGAAGAGCTGATTCATATCAAGGAAATCAAGATCAATGCGCCTCAGATAACCTATGAACTGAATGAGACAACCAATAATCTGGATACCATCAAGCAGAATATTGACAATTATATCAAGGAAAACGGCCTGGACGGCGGTGATCAAAAGCAAGCCGCCGATGAAGAAGAAGGCCCAAAATTGATTATCGACAAGCTAACCATCTCAAACGGTAAAGTGACAGTTAAGGCACCGATTACGCTCAATAAAAAGATTGAAGGTAATCTTCCCACCATCCAGTTGACTGACATCGGAAAAGACAGTGGCGGCGCAACACCTGGTGAAGTTGCAGCTCAGGTTGCTGACAAGGTGACAAGTGGTGCGATGGGCGTTGTTGCCGGTCTGGGTGTCGGTAAAACCCTTGAAAGCCTGGGCGCTGGCGTTACAGGCGCGGCTGAGGCTGTCGGTAAAGGTGTCACAGGAGCTGCTGGCGGTGCCGGGAAAGCGGTTGAAGGAGCAGCAGGCGCCGTTAAGAACCTGCTTAAGTAATCCTTCGCTGAGAGGTCGGTGGAATGGACAATATAGATCAGAATATCGAAACGCTAAATAAGTGGATCGATATGGGCGTCGAGTTTGCTGTTGCCTATGGCTTTCAATTACTGGGCGCCCTGGTCTTCTTCATTTTCGGCTTTGTCGTTGTCAACTGGATCGGCAACAGGTTACAGAAACTGGCCATCGCCAAAAATGTTGACCTGACGCTTTCCCAGTTTATCGGCAGTACCGTCAAACTCGTCCTGATGGTGCTTCTGATCATTATTACTCTCGGTAATTTTGGGATCAGCATAGCACCTCTTATTGCGTTGGCCGGTGCAGCGACGTTTGGATTGACCATGGCGCTTCAGGGGCCGCTCTCAAATTTCGGGGCTGGCATTGCCATCATTCTGTTCCGCCCCTTTGTGATCGGAAATGTGATTTCCGTTCGGGATGTCAGCGGTATCGTAAATAAAATTACCATGGGCATGACTTTTCTGGAAGGTGAGGATGGCGAGAAAATCACCATCCCAAACAAAGAGATCGTTGGTCAGGTTCTGGTGAATTCCGAGGATACACGTATTCTGGAACTCCAATTTCCCATCCCTTCCAGCGCGGATGTAAATGCACTCATCTCAGATATCAAAGCTATTTTATCGACTTTTCCGGATGTTACACAGGAACCGCCACCACAAGTCGGAGTCCAAGACTTCACTTATGGCGGCGTTTTAATCGGTATTCGCGCCTGGATTCCGGGAAAACGCTACTTTCCAATCCGCTACGATCTCAACGGCAAAATCCTGTCACATCTTAAAAGCAACCAGATTGATCTCTTGAATATCTCAGGTCGACGCAGGCCTGAAATGGCAGAAATGATGGAGGAGGAGGAGGAATAACGAGGCGATACTCTCCCCCTTACTCCTTAATGCCTAATAACGTTGAAACCTTCTTCCTCGCCAGGAGCTTCAAAGTAACTTGTGACCATCATAAACTCTTCAGGCGTTGCTCTTTTGCTTCCCTCAGGCTTTTCCCTGTTTCGTTTTTTCAGCTGGACCAGACATTCCGCATTGGACCTTTCCAGGTAATGCAGGCAATGATCCACTTCACTCTCGCGGAACATGCTTTTAAACCAGGCCCGCTGCCCCTTTGTATTACCGGGAAAGTCCAACACAACGGAAACGCCATCATCCAGGAGACTCCGGATATGGTCCTGAAGAACCCGCTTCAGTCGGGAAGACCGGGTCAAATAATCCTGAAATGTGCGAATTTCTTCGGGAAACAGTCTTGAAAGCCAGAGATCTTCACTGATCAGAACCGCTTTTTCTTTTTCAGCAAGCTGTCTGGCAAATGTCGTTTTTCCGGCTGCCATCTTCCCGCAGAAAAAATGGAGCGAAGGCGGTGTATCAGTCTGATTCATTGTTTCATCTTCCTCTTCGGTTAGCCCGGTGAGGAAGAAATAAAAAATCCGCCTCACTGGGCGGATGTTTTTTTGTCATACAGAAGCGTCCGCCAAACTCTATGGAGTAATGATCTTCACAATCACAGTAATGGCGAATTTCTGTATCATGGCAGGAAGTCTAGCCAGCATTTTTCTACCTGTAAAGCCTGTTTCTGATTCAATCCCGGATTAATTCCGGGCTTTTTTCCGGCGACGCGCCATCAAAGCCAGAATTCCGATCCCCGCTCCATAAAGCGGAAGTCCGGCAGGAAGCGGGACAGTCGTGACGTCTGCATAATCGAGAACAAGATTATCTATATCAAAGAAGCTACAGGGGCTTTGGAGCATGCAGGTTGAGTTAATAATATTCCCTGGCATCAATACACTGATTGTCAAACGATCAAGATTTACAAAGTCTCCACCAAAAATGTGAGTTCTCGCATATTCCTCAGAATAAAATGAGGAACTCGCAACGACAATGCCATCTCTTTCCCCGACAACCTTTACATTGTCAAATGCTTCAGCTGAGGTACAAGAGAAATCAGTGCAGTAATTATTAACACCATCAATATCAAATTGCACCGCGTTAAACAGCCCGCTTGCCACAAAAGAAATGCTGGAAGCATAACCTGTTCCTCCGTCCGTCATATGGACAGATCCCGGATTCCCGATCTTATGAGCGAGAACGCCACCGCTGGCAAAAGAAACGACCCCCTTTTCAGCATATAAGAACTCAAATGCTCCTTCGTCAGAAACAGCATTAAAGTCAACAGTGACCGCCTGAACAGGTACACAAAATAATAGAAGGCCGATTAAGGAAACTATAAACCGCATAACATCCCCCCGATGAATCCACTCAAACATTAACTGTAAATTAACGAATTGTAAACGACTATAAACGTCACCATAACACTCATAGAGTGTATATTAAAAAATAAATACATTTTTTATGTGCAGATACTTTATAAAATAACAAGTATTCTACCAAGTGAAGAAGGCATTAATTTGTTGCACAAAATGCGTTATTTCCTATATACCTATAGAAGCTATAGATATATAGGAAATGCTCATGCTTCTTTCTATTGGTGATCTTTCCCGTAAAACCGGCGTTAAAGTACCAACAATCCGCTATTATGAGCAGATGGGGCTTATTGAAGCGCCAATACGCTCAGAGGGGAACCAGAGGCGATATTCACAGAAGGAACTGGAATGCCTTTCGTTTATCAAACATGCAAGAGATCTAGGCCTCTCCATACAGGCTATCCGTGAACTGATGGAGCTCAGCGCTCATCCGGAACACCCCTGTGACCATGCAGACGATATTGCAAAAGCGCACCTGGAAGATGTCAGAGTGCGTATAGCGCAGTTACAAAGCCTTGAAGCCGAACTCGCACGCATCTCTGCTGGCTGCACTGGAGAAAATGTCAGGGAATGCTATGTTATTCAGTCTCTTGCAGACCATTCACTCTGCCGAACAGATCACTGAAAATCAGTCGACTTAATCAACAATAGAAGGAAGATGGTGGGTGTAACAAGATTCGAACTTGTGACCTCTGCCATGTCAAGGCAACGCTCTAACCAACTGAGCTATACACCCTCGCAAATGTCACTTATGTGACTGGAGTCCGGGTCTTATAATGCTCCCTCCCGATCAATGCAAGGGCAATTTGGAACAGGTCGGAAAATTACAGCAAGGATTTCTCAGGACGCCTGTTTGGCTTCCAGTGCTCGGTCTACTGCATCCACCAGAGAGTTCAGATGAAAAGGCTTGGACAACATCTGGCTGACACCTTCAACCGTGTCCAAATCTTCAATGGAAACAGCAGAAAAGCCGGTAATAAAGATGACCGGCAATGTTGGATGGATCTCCTTTGCCCTGACCGCCAGTTCAATTCCGCCTATCCGTGGCATTACAATATCGGAAATCAGAATGTCAAAAGGTCCTGCAGTCAGTGCAGGCAGAGCATCCTCTCCATCGGCAAAGGCCAGCACTTCGTGCCCGGCAACTTCCAGGCTCCTGGCCAGAAAAAACCGCATTGAATTATCATCTTCTGCGAGAAGAATTCTTGCCATAACTGCCCTTTTTTACCCCTCAAGACAACTTAGTTTTTTTGTAAATATCAAACTGATGATATATGATTAGCAAAAAAGTGTGACTCAAAAGTAAGGAATATCACCTAATTTTTATTTTCTGGTCATATCGCGGACAATGAAACAAAAAAGCTTTGAAAATCCTGTTGTTATCCGCTCCCCGAACCATTGGTCCAAACCGATCATTCTTTCGTCCCCACACAGCGGCGACCAATATCCTTCCGAATTTGTCAAACAGTCACCTCTGGATTTGACATCACTGCGGCAGTCTGAAGACTTTAAGGTAGATGAGCTTTTTGGCTCAGCTCCCGATCTTGGCATTCCCCTGCTGAAAGCCAATTTCCCGCGCGCCTATTGCGATCCCAACCGGGAATCTTATGAGCTCGACCCGACCATGTTTGATGCTCCTCTTCCCGACTACGTCGCTACTATAAGCTCCAGGATCTCCGCTGGCATTGGCACTATTCCCAAGCTGGTCTCTGCCGGTAACTTCATTCACAGAGGTCCAATCAGCTTTGCAGAAGCAGAGAGGCGGATCACCGATTGCTATTTTCCCTACCACACCGCTTTAAGAGAGCTGATCGATAGGGCTGTAAACCGCTTCAACCAGGTTCTTGTCCTGGATTGTCATTCGATGCCGTCGACCAGCTCGCCGGCACCGCTTGCCGATTTCGTACTCGGAGACCGATATGGCCGCTCTTGCCCGCCGGTAATGACCCGGTTCATTGCGGAAAAGCTGATGACTAAAGGTTATTCTGTCGCTTTCAACACGCCTTATGCCGGGGGATATATCACCCGAAAATACTATCAGCCGGGCCGAAATATCCATACACTGCAAATTGAAATCAGCCGCCATCTATATATGGATGAAAACAATATCCGGCCGGTTCGCAATATGGCGGTACTGACGGAGCAGCTTACGGAACTGCTGACCGAAATTTCCGGGCATGATCTTTTGCAAAATCCAGCGCCGGACGGGAGCGGTCAACATATCCAGGCAGCGGAGTAATTTAGGCACACTTCTTGCTTTATTTAGTAGCAGGAGGATAGCCATGAAGAAATTCCTGATACCCGTATTAACAATACTGATCTGCCTCACGACTGTGCCCGTATCCGCCGCCCTCTTCCCTGCGAGCGGCGCAGAATTCCTGGGAACCTGCCGCGCCGCGACAGAGAACACAGAGGAAAGCCTGCGATTACCAAAACGGCTTTTAAATGCCATCTCCCTTGCCGAAACGGGTCGCTGGCACAAGAAACGCCGGGAAATTATTGCCTGGCCCTGGACCGTTTATTCCGAAGGCAGGGGGCGTTATCTGCCGAGTAAGAAAGCAGCTATCGCCGAAGTAAGAAAACTACAGAAAAAGGGCGTCAAAAATATCGACGTGGGCTGCATGCAGGTTAATCTCTACTGGCATCCGAAGGCTTTTTCTTCCCTTGAAGAGGCTTTTGATCCTGCGACCAACACCGGATATGCAGGATCTTTGCTCAAGAAACTCAGAAACAAAAGCCGTTCCTGGAACATTGCCGTCGCCCACTATCATTCCCAGACGCCGAAATATAATGTTCCCTACAAGAAGAAAGTCCTCAAGCTCTGGCAGGAAGAGCGCCGAAGAGACACCAATGCCCGCATGGAAAAAGCCAGGGAAAAATACCGAAAGAGAAAAGCGGCTATTTTGAAACGGCAACAGGAACTGCGACGAAAGAAACAGGAGAAACTAGCCCTGGCGTCCAGTAAACAATAGAGAGGAGGCAGACCAATCCGACGATGCAAACATTCCGACTCCAGGAAATTGAAGCGGCTGAGAGATTAATCAATCTCGCCATAAAACTGCATTTTTCGCAGAAGGATCCCGTTGGTGTTCATGCCGTGACCGTGACCGGGTATAAGATCCTGCGTCGCCTGTGCCTTGACCATAAGCTGCCGGACATCGTCCCCGATTACCTGAATTACCTGGGACCGGATGACCGTCATTTCTTCTGGCCATCTCTGGCCACGCTTGATCAACTGTCCTCGCAAACTGTTTTTTCACCGACGGAACGGACTTACAACATTGCGGATGACATCACTGACCTTTTCCTGTTTATCGCCTGTGCCCTTTTCAGAATGCTGGGAAAGGGACATAGCCATGAAATGAGGATCTATATCATCTGGTACAAGGCCATCAACCGACTAAGGCCGCAACAGGATCCGATCTATAACGAAAATACCAAAGAGGGTTTTGACTATCTGAAAAGCCTGTCCCGCGAAAAACAGTTGACCCTGGGATATGACGCCCTCAAAAACCTGCGTAAACCGAAAGCAGCAGCTCAACGTCCGCTTTCTCCACGTTTCGGTTAGGATCAGAATTAATGAGTCCTGACCTTAAGCTGTCTGCTCCCAATGCCGCAGCAGTTCCTTACGCTCCAGTCCCCATCGATATCCGTGTAATTTCCCGTCCGTGCCGATCACCCGGTGACAGGGTACGATCAGTGAGACCGGATTGGTGGCACAGGCCCGGCCGACAGCACGAGAGGATTTTTCCCGTCCCATATCAATGGCAATATCTTTATAGGTCTTCGTCTCGCCTGGCCCTATTTTTAAAAGCTCCTGCCAGACCCGCCTTTGAAAAGCAGTTCCGTACATATCAAGGGGAATTTCCGGAACCGCTGCCGATTTCTTTTCCAGGAATTCACTGATTTTCTGCGTCCAGATAGCCAGCGCCCCGATTTCCGGCGCAATCTCCCCTTCCGGAAATTCTTCATGAAGCTCCGCAATCAAAGCAGCATCCTGATCCCCGAAATAAACGGCACAAACACCTTTCCGGGTCCCTGCAACGAGCATTTTTCCCAGAAAACAGTCTACGATCGTATAGGCTATTTCCGCTCCTTTGCCGCCACGCGCATAAGAAGCGGGAGACATTCCGAGACGTTCATTGGCTTTTTCATACAGTCTGCTTGAAGATCCAAAACCGGCTCCGTAGGCTGCTCGGGACACGCTCTCTCCGTGACGGAGATTTTCCTTCAGCTTCCTGTTACGCATGGTGTCATAATAGTCATAAGGGCTGATTCCCATAATATTCTTGAAACTCCGGGCGAGATAATCCTCATTATAGCCCGTCTCCTCAGACAGCACACCAAGCGACAGTTTCTCGTCCGGTTGACTGTCAATATGCTCTTCAATCTTGCGACAGATCTGGCGAGTCAGGGACAGCAGCGGATCTTTCACGACGGTAAGATCAGGGCGGCATCTTTTGCAGGCCCTGTATCCCTTACTCTCGGCATGTTCCGGCAAATCCAGAAACAGAATATTTTCAGGTTTCGCCTGCCGCGACGGACAGGACGGTCTGCAGTAAACACCGGTCGTTTTAACGGCATAGACGAACTGACCATCACAGCTTTTATCCCGCTCGTTAACGGCTGCCAGCATCGCGTTTCTATTCATAGCTGTCCTCCACATCTGATATGTTGAGCCGTTATAAAGATACGGGGATTAGAAACTATCCGCATTCCGGTGTTGAAACCGGCAACTGTGCTTCTTTCCGCTTCCGTTCAGGTTGCCGTTTTCTCAACCCCGCCTTCATCTTTTTTCGGAGCGTCATCCTTCTCTTGTTTGCGCCGAATAATGATATCACCATTTTCCAGTACTTCCGGCGCTTCATATTGCGGGATGGAATCAATAAAAAGACCAAGCGCATCCATCAGCTTGCCAAGGCCCTCAGCCGCCAGTTCATCCGCCCCTTTTTCCTGTGCCTGAAGAGACAGAACAGGTGCCGCCGTCAGAAACAGACCCAGGCCGATCACAGAAAGACCTTTATTCATTTTACTCTCCTATCAACATGGCAGTATTACTGATCTATATGTCATGCCACATTTTGTCATTTTCGTGATTTTCTGTACAGCGGGGAAACGCATGTAGGGATAGGATCTGTTATTCTTTTTGACCTGATCATCGTTATCGACTGGTCCGCCGCGGCTAAACCCGGACCGAAAAAACCGTCCCCGGACAGATGCTGGATCGCCTGGGAACACGATAAGGTTTCTTCTGAAGCTGAGTATTTCCGAACCCGGCATTCCTGTATGGAAAGGATCACTGATCTGGTACAGGCCTGTCAGGGCAATGCCTTACTGGCGTTTGACTTTCCCATGGGATATCCGGCCGGATCCGGGCTGGGAGGCGGTCGGACGGCAGGACATACTTTAGCTGACAAACTCATCCGCAACCCTGATGACAGCAATAACCGCTTCGACGTAGCAGGCCTGCTTAACGAACAACTCTCCCCATTGCCCGGGCCTTTCTGGGGACATCCGGCCTCAGTCTCCTATAAAAGCCTGACCCGCACAAAACCGCCTTTTGATCATTCCGGGTTTCGGGAATGGAGGTTGGTGGAAGCCGAGCTCAAAAGCCGCGGCCACCGAATTATGAATGTCTGGCAATTACTCGGTCAAGGCTCCGTCGGCAGTCAGACCGTGACAGGCCTCGCCGAACTATATAGCTTTGCAGGAAATCCGCTTGTCAAAGATAGAGTTCGGTTCTGGCCTTTTGAAACCTCTTGGGAGAAAAATCTCAACGGGATCATTCTGGCCGAGCTCTGGCCCAGTCTGGGGCACTATGAACAGATAAACCATCCCATAAAAGACGCCCGTCAGGTGATTGCCTCCCGCAACTGGTTAAGCCGCAGTCAACGCGGCGGCGGGATCAAAAATCTGTTTTCCGCACCAGACTGCCTGACAGAAGAAGAACAAAAAATGTGCGAAGCGGAAGAAGGCTGGATTTTAGGCGTTACGTCCCGGACCTGACATCTGACAACAGCGCTTCACGATCCGGCAGGAAGTTGCGTTCCACCCACTGGCGCTCCAGCCTTTCAAGGATGTTTCCGATATCCGGTCCTGCAGGAATACCTATCTCAATCAAATCCCGCCCCAGCACGGGAAAAACCGGTATATCCCAGTTTTCAGAGACTTTTAGATATCCTGCATAGCGTGGCTCCAAAGGGGATCGGGCCCAGGCCAGTTTGGCCCGATCATCAAAAGTCTCTCGTCCCCAGAAATAGAGTCTCTCCTTAATCTCTTTGTCCGTAAGGTCGGCAGGCAATGTCTCCTCACAAGCCGCCAGCAGCCTTGTTTTCATCTTCGAAGACATCCGCAATTGCCGGGATATCAGATCAGCAAAATCAACATTTCCGGATATTAATAAAGAAAACCGGTTAATTTCATTATATCGGAAATCAAGCTGTCGTGAATTTTCCAATATCCGGAGATTAAGGTCGCGTCCGAACAAGCTCACGAAGAGGCCCTGCTGTTGCATAACCCTAATCGCCGCCACAGGGTCTTTCGTCTTTAACAGCAGGGATATTTCCTTTAACACTCTTTCGGGCGACAGAGATTTCAGCCCATCCCGATGACGCCTGATAGCCTCAAGTGCTCCCTCTTCCGGTTCTGCGTTACCAAAACGGGCAAGGAAGCGGAAATACCGCAGGATCCTCAGATAATCCTCACAGATCCGTTCGCCAGCATCGCCGATAAACCGAACAATACCTGCTTTCAGATCTGAAAGGCCTGAAAAATAGTCGAAAAGCCGACCGTGCTTATCAAGGAAGAGAGCATTGAAGGTAAAATCTCTGCGCGAAGCATCTTCCTTCCACTCCGTTGTAAAAGCCACATCCGCGTGACGTCCATCCGTTCTGACATCAATGCGTAAAGTCGTTACTTCGAAAACACATTGCCCCAGAATGGCCGTAACGGTTCCGTGCCGAATACCCGTTGGTATTACCCGAAACCCGTCCTCCTCCAGAACCTCCAGGACCTTTTCAGGAAGCAGATCCGTACACAAATCCAGATCATCACTGACAATCCCGAGCAGCGCATCCCGAACACAGCCGCCGACAAAGCGGCATTGCCCACCGGCTTTTTCAATAGCAGCAAACAGGTTCAGGGTTTCCGGATAGGAAAGCCAGACCGGAGGATGTTTTTCAAGATCAACCAGGTGTTCCGGATCGTGCATCGCAGGTCAGTCTGAAGGGGATGGCAAAATCTGAGGTTCTATCAGCTTGCCGTCTTCAAAGCGCGGCGGGATATAGTCTCCTTCGGCCGGAGCATCTCGCAACACGACAAGAGCCACCATGCTTATCCCCATTAGTGCCAACCCGATGATCGTTGCGATGGCGACTGACCTTCCCCGCCAAGTCTTCTCGCCGCCGGCCCGCTTATTAAAATACAGGTAAATGCCATACACAATAAAAGGCAATAGAAGCGGTATAAGATGGAAGAGAAATCCTCTGAGCATTATTTCATGACCCGTTCTGATAAATCCCTAATCATTCCTGCAGTCGCTCCCCAAATATAATAGTCATTATAAGGCATTGCATACCAAAAACGCTCAATACCATTATGAAAACCACTATGTTTCTGATGGTTCTGGTGATCCAGCAAAAAAGAGAGCGGCACCTCAAAAATCTCTGCAACCTCACCCTCTTCCGCGACAAACCCGGCATGAGGCTCCACCAGTCCGACCACCGGAGTTACTGAGTAGTTGGTAACCGTCAAATAAGTATTCAAGGCACCGACCACTTCCACATGATCAGGGGAAAGACCGATTTCCTCTTCGCTTTCCCGAAGCGCCGTTTCAACCGCTGTCTGATCTTCTTCCTCAGTCCGTCCGCCCGGAAAACTGATCTGACCGGCGTGTTTTTCAAGATGGCCCGCCCGTCGGGTCAGAACAACCTGAGGGTTATTGTTCCTGAAGATAATCGGCACCAGAACAGCAGCCGGTTTATAGATAATATCCGCAGGCGGTGTACTCGCCGGATTAAGATCATGATCTCCCCGGATTCCTCCCCTGTCATTGAGAGCATCCGCCTGCCCGAGCGGTACCGGTTCCAGCCGCGGTTCGAAAAGGCTTTTAAGACTGTCTCTATTATCCATCAAAAATATCACTCACCGACCCAAAATCAAAAAATACACCACTGCTCCACACCCCAAACCGGGTTACTCCGTCTATCTCTTCTTCCGCAGCCAGCTCAACAAGATCATAAAAGACTGATCTGACAATCAGGGCGTCCAGATTGCTCCGGACACAAACATAAGGGGATGGCTCCGCATTTTCAGGGTCGATCTCCAGCCTGATAGGATGCTCCTGGTCAGCGATCACGAAATCGTCAACCTGTGTCCTAAAACTCAAAACCTGGTCCCGTCCTTCTCCCTCACGAAACATTTCAACAGCAACGAAAGGCGCATCGTCAACCGTAATGCCGATTTTCTCGACCGGTGTCACTAGATAATACTTTTCGTCATCATCCAACCTTAAAACCCCTGAAAACAGCTTAACAAGAGGCTTTCGGCCAATGGGAGAGCCCAGATAAAACCAGGTACCGTCCCGCGCAATCCGGATATCAAGATCTCCACAGAAATCCGGATTCCACAGATGCACCGGGGGATGCTTTTGGTCCTTGATCTGGCTTATGATTGCATTAAGTCCATCCTGAGAGTCGGGGCTTGTCATATTAAAGGCCTTATCCTGGCGTAATTTATTGTTATATTTACAAGGGTCAGGAACGACTAATCAAGCTTACCTGTTTTATTATTAAGGAACATTGTCGCTGCCATGGAAAAGATTCATACCACAGAAGACAGAATTCTCGAACAGGTGGACAAGTTATCAGAGAAGCTGCACGAGACCAAATCAGCGATTGCCGAACAGATTTTTGGTCAGGAAGATGTGGTTAGCCTGACGCTGACAACTGTTCTTGCCGGTGGTCACGCCCTTTTAATTGGTGTACCGGGACTTGCCAAAACGAGGCTCGTTGAAACCCTGGGCACCGTCCTTGGTATGAATAACAAGCGGATCCAGTTCACACCAGACCTGATGCCAGCGGACATCCTGGGCTCTGAAATCCTGGAGACGGCAGAAGACGGAAAACGACATTTCCGCTTTCTCAAAGGTCCGATTTTCACCCAGCTTCTAATGGCCGACGAAATCAACCGGGCCAGCCCCCGGACACAATCTGCTCTTTTGCAGGCGATGCAGGAACAGTTCGTGACCATCGCAGGGGAAGAACATGCCCTGCCGGCCCCTTTTCATGTTCTGGCCACGCAGAATCCCATTGAGCAGGAAGGGACCTATCCTCTGCCGGAAGCACAGCTTGACCGTTTTCTGATGCAGGTCAATGTGGGATATCCTGACGAACAGACGGAACGGAGGATTTTGCTGGAAACCACGGGGAATGAGCAGGCGGTTTCAAAACCGGTCTTGACGCCGGCCGAACTTATGGAAGCCCAGAAGCTCGTTAGATCCATGCCGGTGAGCGATCAGGTCATTGAAGCCATTCTTCGGCTCGTCAGATCAGCCCGGCCAACGGAAAGCGACAGTGATCTAATCCAAGAGTATGTCTCCTGGGGACCCGGTCCGCGTGCCAGCCAGGCGCTTATTCTGGCCGCTCGGGCAAAAGCACTCCTGGAAAACCGCCTCAGCCCATCCATTGATGACGTAAAGGACCTTGCTATTCCGGTTCTCAGGCATCGTATGGCTTTGTCCTACTCTGCAAGAGCTGAAAACATCTCTATTGAGCAGGCTATCGGTTCTCTTCTTGAGCCAATGGGATAGGCATGTTACGGGCCCGTCCGATACAGCAGAAAAACCGGGACGTTAAACGCGAAGCGGAGCTTCTTTCCTCGGCTTTGCCGCCCTTGCTATTGCAGGCAGAGCAATTGGTCAGAAACATCAACCCGGGAATACATGGACGCAGAAAAGCCGGGAGCGGCGAGGATTTCTGGCAATTCCGACCTTATAGCCAACAAGATCCGAGCTCCGATATAGATTGGCGCCAATCCGCCAAGCGGGACCAGCTTTATATCCGACAGAAAGAGCTGGAAACGGCTGAAAGTGTCTGGTTTTGGCTTGATACAGGATCGAATATGCTGTTCCGCTCGGAACTGGCCGAAAGCTCAAAAAAGACGGAAGCTCAAATACTGGTTCTGGCTGCGGCCCTCTTGCTCATGCAGGGTGGAGAGAATTTCGGCCTTGCCGGCGCTTCGGCGCGGGCCTCGCACGGTCCAGTGGCCTTTGACCGTTTTGCGCATTTCGTGACGGATCAGAACGGATTTGATCTGGAGGCATTTTCAAAAAAACAGGCTGCCTCAGGCCGCTCCAGATATGTCCTGGTCAGCGATTTTCTTTATCCTCCGGAAGAAATTGAAGCAACGTTGAAAAAGCTTTCAGGGACCGGCTGTACCGGTTTTCTGCTGCATATGGCGGATCCTGCAGAGGTATCCCTTCCCTATTCAGGGCGAACCCGATTTGAAGGGTTGAAAGAAGACCTTTCCCTGACTCTCGGTAAAGTCGAGGCTTATCGGGATGACTATCAGAAGCGTTTTTCGGACCATCAGGCACTTCTGAAAGATTTATCAAAATCCCTGTCTTGGTCTTATCATTTCCATGCAACGGACCAACCAGCCGGAACTGCTTTGTCAGCACTATACACTGCCCTTCAGGGAGGTAACGGATGAGCGCGTTGTTTGCCGGACTTTCCTTTACAACACCCTGGATACTGGCAGCCTTGATTGCGCTACCGGCACTGTGGTGGCTTCTAAAGCTGACACCACCGCTCCCGAGAACCGTTGCTTTTCCGGCCATCCGGTTCCTGCTGGATCTTCAGAAAAAGGAAGAAAGCACCGCAAGCCTGCCCTGGTGGTTGCTGGCCTTACGTCTGTTAATCGCCACCCTGGTTATCCTGGCGCTGGCTGGTCCCGCTTTAAACAATAACATGGCCAGCCGTTCCGATGGCGCCGCTGTTCTGATCCTCGACAACGGATGGGTAAGCGCCCCGGGTTGGGAAAAACGGAAAGCGCTGCTGGACCAGCTTGCCCAGGTCTTTAAGGAGGAGCAAAGACAAGTCTATATTTTTTCAACCGCTGCCCGGCCGGATACTGACAAACCGAACCTTACCCTTCTGCCCCCCTCAGATCTTTCCGGCCTCAGCCATCGCTTCACCCCGGTTGCCCGCCATACCGATCGGAACACCATCCGGGAAGTGTTGCCCGAGCTAAAAAAACTCGAAAATCCTGAATTTTTCTGGCTATCCGACGGGGCTGCAACCCTCGAAGAAGATGATGCTTTGAAAGCCATTTTTACAGAACTCTCCGGTCTCGGACCTGTCAGCCTTTATCTGGAAGAAAAATCCCTTCCCCCGCATATTCTTCGAAATCCGGAAGTAAAAAGTGACGGACTGACTTTATCCGTTGAGAGAGCCGACGGAGACATCAACCGTCAGGGGATCATCCTTGGACGCGGCGAGAACGGTAAGATTTTATTCCAGCACCCCTACATTTTTAAAGAGGATGCTCTTTCAGAGACCGTTGAAACGACACTGCCGCCGGAAATAAGAAACGATCTTGCCAGACTGGAAGTCCGCAACAGCCGAAGTGCCGGTTCTCTCTACCTTCTCGATGATAGATGGCAAAGACGCAAAATCGGACTGGTGGCGGATGGTGGAAACCGCAATACGCCAACGCTCCTCAGCGAGCGACACTATCTGCAAAAAGCGTTGCTGCCCTTTTATGATATCCGGGTGGGAGAGCTCGAAGGCCTCCTCATTGATGAAGAGGGGCTATCAATGCTTGCCCTGGGAGATGTCGGTGCCCTCTCCGCCAAGGAAACGCGCATGCTGGATGTTTGGGTTCAGAACGGCGGAACCCTGATCCGGTTTGCCGGTCCCAAGATGGCAAATGCCAAATCCGATCTGCTGCCGGTTCCGCTTCGAAGCGGCAACAGAAATCTCGACGGCACCATGTCCTGGAGTACCCCCACTCCGCTCGGTGCCATTCCGGACAGTAGTCCTTTTGCAAAACTCATCCCAGATCGGGATATCCGCGTTTCTAAACAGGTCCTTGCCAACCCGTCTGCAGATCTTTCGTCCAAAACCTGGGCACGCCTTGAAGACGGTACGCCGATCATCACAGCAGACCAGAGAGGAGACGGACGACTTATCCTTTTCCATACCACGGCGACACCGGCCTGGTCGGATCTTGTTCTGTCAGGCCTGTTTGTCGAAATGCTGCGGGAGATCAGTTATCTCGGCTCCGTATCCTTGGCCGGATCGGCGCTGACAGAGAATTTACCTCCCCTTTCCCTGCTGGACGGATATGGCAACCGGATAGGGGCATCGGAGACAGGCGAAACCCATGCCCTCAACCTGCCGGCGGACCTTGAAGAACGGACCCGATATCCCGCTGGCTATTATGGCCATGCCAACAAACGCCTGGCACATAATATCGGTCCTTCCACGGTAAATTATCGCCTGCTTGATATTTCAGCTTATCCGGCTTTGAAGAAATCCTATGAGCTGGATAGTTTCTTTTCCTTCGTTCCGCCTCTCATCATTACAATCATTCTGTTTGTTTTCGCTGATATGCTGGCAACACTGTGGCTACAGGGAAAACTTGGCAGGATGAGAGCAAAACCGGAAATGCTTATTGTGCTGGTGTCGTTGTCATTTGGTTTTTCCTCAACCGGATCAGACACTCATGCGGAAGAATCCCTGGAGAGGTTGCTGGATGCGACCTTGCAGACACGCCTGGCCTATGTCCTGACCGGGGATGATACCATTGACCGCATGAGCGAAGCCGGACTGCAGGGATTAAGTGCACAATTGAGGCGGCGAACCGCCATTGAAGCCGCCTCGCCGCTTTCAGTGAATATTGAAAAAAACGAACTCCTGTTTTTCCCGCTGATCTACTGGCCGCTGACGGAGAGCTTTCCACCTTTGTCCGATGAGGCTATCCGCAAGATCAATAAATATCTTAAGGGCGGCGGAACGATCCTGTTTGATACCCGGAACCAACTCAGTGCGGGAAGCTTTGGCGGGAATATCCAGGCATCTGCCGAAAACCGTCGCCTGCGCAGCATTCTTGAAAAACTGGATATTCAACGTCTCTCTCCGGTCCCATTCGATCACGTCCTCACACGCGCCTTTTATCTGATGCAGTCCTTTCCCGGCCGCTATCAGGATGGTGACGTCTGGGTGGAAAACACGGTGAATGGCAGCGGGAATGATGGTGTTGCCTCAGTCATCATCGGCAGCCATGACTGGGCGGCTGCCTGGGCAACGGATCGCAGCGGGCGCCCTATTGCTGCCATGGTACCGGGCGGCAACAGGCAACGGGAAATGGCGACCCGGTTTGGCATCAACCTGGTCATGTATACACTCGCCGGTAATTATAAGGCAGATCAGGTGCATATACCATCCATCCTGGAAAGGCTGGGACAATGACAGAGTTCCTGGATGTCCACCTTGATCCGCTTGTCTCGCCGGATCTTCTCCTGATTTTAGCAGGCCTTTCCCTTGCTCTTCTGCTCTTTTCAGCTTTGCGCAAAGGTCGCGGCCTGCTTTTCAGAGCTCTCTTCCTGACTGCTTTACTGACATTGCTCGCCAATCCGTCTGTTATTTCCGAAACCCGCCAGTATCTCAATGACACGGTTCTGCTGATCTTTGACGAAAGCGACAGCCAGAAATATGGTGATAGAACAGCGCAACAAGCCAGGGCGAAAGCTTTACTGAACCAAAAGCTAACCTCTTTCAAAACGCTTGATATACAAACGGCAACCGTTCAAAGTCCGGCTCCCGGCGCCGATCTGCAGGATGAAGGAACACAGCTTTTCAAAGCGCGCCGTAACCTTCTAAAAACTCTTCCCTCCGGCCGGATCGCCGCAACCATCCTGGTAACAGACGGACAAGTTCACGATGTCCCTTCCGCCGAAACACCATCGTTGTCGGAAGCTGGTCCTGTCCATGTTCTTCTGACCGGGCAGGAGAATGAAAAAGACAGGGT
Organism: Alphaproteobacteria bacterium UBA6062; assembly: GCA_002428885.1. Lineage (GTDB taxonomy): Bacteria > Pseudomonadota > Alphaproteobacteria > Sneathiellales > Sneathiellaceae > Sneathiella. Next base: position 18,698 of record DIYE01000002.1, on the reverse strand, counting down.
CCTGTTTGTCGAAACGGCCCCAGCATTCGGGATCGTCAACAAGGATGTGACGGCCCGCATCAAAGTGACCGACCAGGAAGAAAATACTGTTCCGAAAACCATCGTCGCAACTGTTCATATTGATGGTACCGAGATCAAGAAAGTGGCGATCCGGACCGGTCGCGTCACGGATATCTCTCTGCCGGTTCTGCATGGCGGCGCCAACTTTGTTGAAATCAGAGTGCCGGAACTCGAAGGCGAGCTTGCGAAGACAAACAATGCCGCCTTCCTAACCGTCAACGGCATCAGGGATCGCCTGAAAGTTCTTTTGGTGTCGGGTGAGCCTCATATGGGAGAGCGGGGCTGGCGAAATATCCTGAAATCGGACCCATCCGTTGAGCTGGTCCATTTCACCATCCTGAGACCGCCGGAAAAGCAGGATGGTACACCTATCAACGAACTTTCCCTGATCCCCTTTCCCATCGCCGAGCTGTTTGAGCGGAAGCTGGAAGAGTTCGATCTGATCATTTTCGACAGATACCGGCGGCGCGGTGTTCTCTCTCCAGGATATTTGAACAATATCGTCAATTACGTGGAAAAGGGCGGTGCTCTTCTGGAGGCAGCAGGCCCTGCCTTTGCAACCCCTCTCAGCCTTTACAGAACACCTCTCGCGGCTATTCTGCCCGGAAGACCGACCGGGGAAATCCATGAAGAGGGATATGTTCCGACCCTGAACGCCAACGGCGAAAAGCACCCTGTAACGGCCTTGTTGTCAGGTACAGAAACCCAGACGAACTGGGGACGCTGGTTTCGTATGATTGACGCAGAACCGGATACGGGAACCGTTCTGATGACCGGCCCGGCGGAGCGCCCGCTTCTTATTCTGGAAAGGCGCGGTAAAGGACGGGTTGCGCAATTATTGTCCGATCACGCCTGGCTCTGGGGGCACGGTTTCGAAGGCGGCGGGCCGCAAAGCGAGTTACTGCGCCGATTGTCACATTGGTTGATGAAGGAACCGGAACTGGAAGAAGAAAGACTGTTCGGGCGCGTATCAGGAAACCGGCTGAACATAAGTCGCCGTTCTCTTGCCGCAACCGATAATACGGTAACCATACAAGATCCGGATGGCGTGAAAGAGGATATGTCTCTGGAGGATACCGGCAACGGCCTGTGGACAGCGACGATGCCCCTGACCAAACAGGGGCTGTACACCCTGCAATCCGGGGATCTTAAGTCGCTGGTCGCTGTCGGACGCCTTAACCCTGTTGAAAACCAGGATGTCCGTTCGACAGCAGATAAAGTGTCGCCCGTTACGGACACAACAGACGGCGGGATCTTCCGCCTGTCTTCTTTCAACGATTTCCCTGACTTCCGGAGAACAGCGCCTGATGGCAAACAATCTTCGGAAACCTGGATGGGGTTACGAGATAACCGGACCTATGAAGTCACCGGATATGACAGAACAAGCCTGTCTCCCCCGCTTCTAGCCCTTCTTATTTTAATGGGAAGCCTATGTTTCGCCTGGTGGCGGGAAGGGCGATAGATCCTTTAAACGGCAACCGACATGTTTCCCGCAACCATCCCGCTGACACTGTTTAAAGCCCCATCCATCAGTTCCGCAGCGAGGAACCGATGCTCTTCCACGGGTCCCGGTAGGGTCATGCCTTTATCGAAAGCCGAGACAAAACCAAAACGCCGATAATAATCCGGATCACCAACAAGAACCACGAACCGGTGCCCCGCGTCTTGAGCATCTTTCAAACTTTGCCGGATCAGGGCAACGCCAATCCCCTCTCCCTGCCGCTCCGGTGCCACAACGATCGGTCCCAACAGCAATCCATCATATATTCCCCCAACAGTAATCGGCCAGTAGCGGATGCTCGCCAGCAGATCATCTCCCTGCTTGGCAACAAGGCTAAGATTTTCCGCAGGGACAAGACCTTCTCGGATACGGTAAGCAGTTTTCCGGAACCGGTCCGGTCCAAAACATTTTTCCAGCAGAGTTTCAATGGCTGCAGCATCTTCGGGCTGCTCGTGGCTGATCTTAAACATGATAATTTCCTGGACTGAGACTGCAAAAAGCCTGTCCTACCGGGAAAAGAAATCTCACATTAGGGAAAATGGCAGGGCGAGGCGCTCACTTAAGAAGTGAGGGCAGTCGTCGTCGTCGTATGATCAGTCCATATGCCATACCAGCGATCTATCACAGCCCTTTCCGGAAATAAAGCAAATAAACACCTCTTGCGTAATATCACCGCGCCCTGCTATTTTCACACCGCCTCCGGACAATCCGGGCTTTCCCTCAGCAGCGGAGTATTCTGTATGTTTTACGAGACCGCCAATCACCATGGCCTGAAGCATAATCCTTTCAAAGCTCTCGTTTCACCACGTCCCATCGGCTGGGTCAGCAGTATGAGTGCGGATGGTACTCTCAATCTGGCACCGTTCAGCTTTTTCAACGCGATGGCGGATAATCCGCCGACGGTTGCTCTTGGCATCAATGGTAATCATACAGAAGGAGGGCCGAAAGATACCCTGCAGAATATTGAACAGTGCGGCGAGTTCGTCTGCAATGTGGTGACCTACGAAATCCGTGATGCCATGAATGCCACATCGGAAATGGTAGCCCGAAATGTCAATGAGTTTGAGCTTGGTAATCTGACCGCAGCGCCCTCTTCTATGGTAAAACCACCACGGGTTCTCGAAAGCCCGGTGAATATGGAATGCGTTCACCTGCAAACCATTGAATTACCGTCCAACAATCCGGATGTCCGCAACAGCATGATCCTGGGGAAAGTTGTCGGTATTCATATCAGTGACGATATCCTTACGGATGGCATGGTGGATATGAGAAAATTCCATCCGCTCGCCCGCCTAGGCTACAAGGATTATTCCGCAGTCATGGAAGTCTTTTCCCTGGATCGCCCGGATCAGGCCGCCCAGGAACGCCGGATGACCTGACAGAAAACGCTCTAAACACCGTACCAGACACCTTTGATTTCCCGCACGAGCTTTCGGGTAAGCGCTTCCCGAAAGCTTGAAAAATTCTGTGCGGGCTCAACAAAGGACCCGATACCGCCGATCAGTTTTCGGCGGTAATAGTCATCCAGCTTCTGTTCCTCATTAAGGATCGGCAGGCCGTTAATCACCACACCCGTTTTAAGGATCCGGTCCCGGACGGGTTCCAGCGCCGCACCGATTGATATTTTTCCGTCGCCGGAAACATCAATCACCCGCCTCGGCGCCGTGTGCGGGGATCGCCTGAATTGATGATGCGCATGGCTGAGCGCCTCGGCAATAGCCGTGCCGCCATAAGGGAAAACCCGGGAACTATATTCGATCGTCTCAGCAAGCGCGTTGAGTTGCCCGTCCGTCTGCAGAACCGTCCAGTCCACCAGGACGGACTGCTCTTCCACGCCTGCCCACTGGGTCACCAGAACAGCGATCTTCTTGTGAACGCCGCTTTCAATGGCTTTCAGAACCTCAGGACTACGGAGCGCTTCCGCATATCCGTTCAGCTGCAATCCATATTCATCATAATTAACGCTGGAAGACACATCCATGGCCAGAACCAGCAGTAAATCCACCTCTTCCGCTTTGCTTTTAGGCGAAAAGAGCAGCAAGACGGATGCAGCAAGACCAAGGATAAACGATGCGCGGTGACGGAACGGTCTAATCATATTCTTCACCTAATCATCCTCTTCCAAAATGTCAAAATTGCGGCCCGCAAGAGATTTACGTCTTTCATCAATTTTGACGATGGCGGGGAGCAAAAGCCTGCCTAATGTCCCTTCCTTCATTTGAAATGTTTGAAGAACCTTTATTTTGGGGGAAATATGATAATCAAACGAATGCTGGCAGTTTTAGTATGCGCATCAGGCATGTTAGGTACCCAAGTGGCCAGTGCCTCTTCCGTCAGTTTTGACTTTACGAATGGTACAACTGACTGGACCTACTATACACAGTCTTACGAAGCAGATGGACTGACACTGGATGTCAGTTCCTACCGGCAACATGATGTCCAGGGTCTGGTAAAGATAGGCCGGATCCGGCAGATGGATGGTCTTGGCCTGGAGATAAAATCATCTCCCCGTAACACTGGCCAAAATGAAATTGATGGCGCGATCTGGCCGGAAGCTGTCCGGTTTTCTTTTTCAGAAAATATCATTTTGGAGCAAGTCAGATTTGAAACAAATGGCTTCACTTCAAGCGATAACTTCAACTTCCTGGCCAATATAGACGGAAGCGGCCGGTTTTCTGTTGTGGCTGAGGGCTTAAGGCCAGACTTTAGAACCGACATACACGACTTTCTGGGCTCTCTTCTACTGACCGGATCTGATTTTGCCATTGGTGCCTTCAATAGAGCGAGCGACTTCCACATCACCGGGGTCACCGTTGGTCGCCTGTCCGTCATCCCACTCCCCGCCGCACTACCGCTCTACGGAGCCGGG
>DIYE01000002.1:0-14190 GCA_002428885.1 Alphaproteobacteria bacterium UBA6062 | reverse complement strand
CCGGGGTCGCAATTCTCGGATTTATAGGATGGCGCCGAAAATCCAGGAACATGGCTTAACAAAGAAGGGGCGGTTATCATCGCCCCTTTTTTATTTGATCAGCTCCAGGCAACCCGATGAGCACAATAGCAGCAGCACAGTATTTCTAGGTCTTCTTTGCGCCACAGATTTATGGCAGGATAGATTTGTACTTAGGGTCCTAACCCTAAACATTTCGAATTGAATATTGGGGAATTCGTATGAAAAAGGTCGCCTATGCCATTCTTGGCCTGATTGTCCTGCTTGTTGTCGCCGTTATCGCCCTGCCATTCCTTATTCCGGCGGAGCGCCTTAAGGAAGAACTGATCCTTGCTGTCAGTGATGCTACCGGACGCACCCTTTCGATTGATGGTGAGTTTGGCGTCAGCGTCTTTCCGACACTCGGCGTTAATGCGTCAAAAGTCTCTCTCTCTAACGCACCGAGCAGCAACGAGCCTAATATGGCCAGCATCGATACCTTGACGGTGGAATTGAGCCTGCTCCCCCTCCTTACAGGGCAGGTAGAAGTCGGAAAGTTCATTTTGGATAAACCCGTTGTCCATCTTGAAGTCGACAAAAACGGTAAGAAAAACTGGGAATTTGAAACGGCCTCCAAGGAGACAGCAGATACTTCGCCTGAGAAAACCGACGAGGCGGAAAACGGTTCCTCATCCGGATTTGGATTGCAGGATCTCAATCTTGGAGATGTACAAATTGTCTCCGGTGCCTTCAACTATTCAGACGCCAAGGCAGGAACCCGTGAAGATATCAGTGATGTTAATCTCGCCCTGGTCCTGACCGGCCTTGATGCACCTTTTAAAGCCGATGGCAGCCTTGTCTGGAACAAAGAGAAGATCGCCTTCAATACGGAACTGGGCGCGCTGAGAGCCGTTCTGGAAAACAAAGCAACATCCTTGAAAAGCTCGGTAACATCGGCAAAGGTAACCTTTACCCTTGATGGAAATATCGGATCAACACAACCACTCAAGCTTGATGGAACGACAGACCTGAATGTTCCATCTCTTAAAGAGCTTACAGCCTGGGTCGGTCAACCTATGGAAGCCCGTCCCGATACCTTTGGTCTTCTGTCTATTAAAGGGAATGTCGGTATCAACGACACCTCCTACAGTTTTTCAAAGGCGGAACTGAGTTTTGATGCCATTAAAGGAACCGGCGACTTTCTGGTGAAGCTCGGCGGCGCAAAACCCTATCTGCAGGGTAATTTGTCTATCCCGGAACTGAATATTAACCCCTATCTTCCGGAAGGTGCCCAACAATCAGGTGATACCACCCCGGCTGCTGCCCCAAAAGCGTCCGGTGCCTCAGATGAGAAATGGGATAGTACCCCGATTGACTTTTCCGGCCTGAAGGCAGCAAATGCGAAATTTGATCTGGATGTCGGGAAAATCCTGATACAGAAAGTCAAAATTGGAAAAAGCAGTGTTGCGACAACCCTTCAAGACGGCGTCCTAAATGTGGCGTTGAAGGAGCTAGCCCTCTACGAAGGAAAAGGCAAAGGATCTGTTTCGATCGATGCCCGGAATGCTATCTCCAAGGTCGCTAAATCCTTCACAATGGAAGGTATCCAACTTAACCCTCTCCTGACAGATGCAGCAGATTTCGACAAACTGGAAGGTACCGGACTAATCGATCTTAAGATTACAACCACCGGAAAATCCCAAAAGGACTTCGTCGAAGCCCTAAACGGGAATGGACGTATCCTGTTTGAAAATGGCGCCATCAGCGGCATCAATCTTGCCGCCATGGCCCGGAACATTACCAGTGCCTTTACGGATGGCGGCGAGGCTCAGAAAACAGATTTTGCTGAACTGTCCGGAACCTTCACCATTGTCAACGGGCTGCTGCAGAACAAGGATCTGAAAATGCTTAACCCTTTTGTCAGGCTATCCGGTGCCGGCGATGTGAATATGCCACCCAAGACGCTGAATTACAGGATTGAACCAAAGCTGGTAGCATCCACGGAAGGTCAGGGTGGCGGCAAAGCCTCAGGCATTGCGGTTCCCATTAAAGTGTCCGGCAGTTGGGATGATCCTAAATTTGCGCCGGATCTTGCCGGTGCCATCGGGAATGTCGCAGATCCCAAAAAGCTCAAAGAAGATCTGAAAGAAAAAGGTAAGGAAGAGCTTGGCAAGGCATTGGACAAAGGTCTCGGAGGCCTTCTTGGCAAGAAAAAGAAGTAGATTATTTATGGGGCGGATATTATCCGCCCCACTCTCTTCAGGACTTTTTCGCACGTTCCTCTACCGGGTATTCCGCCGCTTTCCAGGCGCCGAATCCACCATCGATATGACAAACATTTTCCAGCCCCATATCCCGGACAGTATCTGTCGCCAGGGCTGATCGCCAGCCGGCAGCACAGAAAAAGACAAATTTGTTGCCGCTTGCAAAAATTTCTTTGTGATACGGGCTTTCCGGATCAACCCAGAATTCCAGCATACCACGCGGTGCATGCAAGGCACCCGGCACCTGTCCTTCACGCTCCAATTCCCTTACGTCACGGATGTCTACAAAAGTGATTTTCTCCTGTCCGTGAAGCGCTTTCGCTTCCTCAACAGACAGCGTTTCAATCCGCTCATTTGCTGCCGCGACCATCTGCTTGACTGTTTTTTTCATTTCTTCTCCTGATCTGTGGCGATATAGTATTCTTAATCCTTGCCAACGAATGCTACAGCGTCACTAAAGGGGACGCCAGTAGATAAAAGTAAAAAACAAAGAGGGAATCATGGATCTTTCATTTACGGCAAAAGACAATGAGTTTCGTCAGGAAGTTATTGATTTTATCAATGACAATTTTGACGACGACCTCCGGAAAAAAATGGCTGACAGCCGGAACAGTTATCTTCCTCGCGAAGATCATGTTCGTTGGCAAAAAGCCCTCTCAAAAAAGGGCTGGCTAACACCGGATTGGCCGACCGAACACGGCGGAACAGGCTGGTCAACCACCCAGAAATATATATTTGAGACCGAAATGGCGAATGCCAACGCGCCTGGCGTCATTCCGTTCGGCCCGAAAATGTGTGCACCGGTTATTATGAAATTCGGCAGTGATGAGCAGAAGAAACGCTTCCTGCCGCGCATGCAATCCAATGAAGACTGGTGGTGCCAGGGTTATTCCGAGCCGGGATCAGGTTCCGATCTGGCTTCCCTGCAGATGAAGGCAGAGGACAAGGGCGATCATTTTCTGTGTAACGGCTCAAAAATCTGGACCACCCTTGCCCAGTATGCAGACTGGATTTTCTGCCTGGTCCGCACGTCTTCTGAGGGTAAGCGCCAGGAAGGCATCTCCTTCCTGCTGATCGATATGAAATCTCCGGGTATTACGGTTGACCCGATCCAGACAACGGACCTGCCGGTTGAAGGTGCCCAGGAAGTCAACCAGGTTTTCTTTGAAGATGTAAAAGTTCCCAAGGAAAATCTTGTGGGTGAGGTCAATAAAGGCTGGACTTATGCCAAATATCTTCTGGAATTCGAACGCGGCAATGCCTATGCAGGGCGCCTGAAACGTGGCGTTCAAAAAGTCCGGGATATTGCCTCCAAAGAGCAGGCGAACGGTGAAGCACTGATCAACGATCCGTCCTTCCAGGCCAAAATGACCAAGCTGGAAATCGACATTCAGGCCTTGGAAATGACGGAGCTCAGGATTTTGAGCAAACTCAGTAATGGCCAGAATATGGGTCCTGAATCCTCCCTGATGAAATGCCGGGGAACTGATCTCTATCAGGAAGTAGTGGCATTGGCTTTCGAAGTTGTCGGAACTTATGCCATTCCGTTCACACCGCTTCGGTCCGGCCGGAATGATGAACCGATCGGCGCTGATTATGCCAGCGGCGTTGCACCGCGCTATTACAATGCTCGCAAGGTCTCCATTTATGGCGGTTCCAACGAAATTCAGCGCAATATCATGGCAAAATTGATCTTGGGTCTTTAAGATATTGAGGATCGGGATACACCATCCCGATCCTTTTTATTTGGAGGCCTCATGAGCTCATCAGAAACACCGGTTCGGCTGTCCATGTGGTCCGGCCCCCGAAACATCTCCACTGCGATGATGCGGTCTTTCGGTAGCAGACCGGACTGCCTTCCCGTTGATGAACCCTTTTACTCCTATTATCTGACCGAGACAGGGCTTCAACACCCGATGCGCGACGAGGTTATCGCAAGCCAACCCCAAGACTGGCAGACTGTGATAGAGGCTCTTGAAACGCCCCTCCCCTCTGGTAAGTCGGTTCTGTATATCAAGCATATGGCCCAACATATGCTGGCGGATATCAAGTTGGACCGGTTACAGCATCACCGGCATTGCTTTCTGATCCGCGATCCGAGACTGGTTATCGCATCCTTCTCTGAAAAATGGGGAGACATAACCGCAGATGCGACCGGCATTCGGCGGCAAGTGGAACTCTATCGCTATTTCTGTGAAACATCTTCCTCCAAACCAGTCATTATTGAAGGAGAGGATATTCAGAGAAATCCTGAAGGCATGCTGAGGCAGTTATGCGACGCCTGCGGCATAGCCTTTTCTCCTTCCATGCTTTCCTGGACGGCAGGCGCCCACCCGGAAGACGGTATCTGGGGACAACACTGGTATAATGCCGTTGAGAAATCGACAGGCTTCGCCCCCTATTCAGAGAAGAAGGTTTTCCTGGATGCCGGGCAGCAGGCGATTGCTGATGAGCTTATGCCCTATTATGAGGAGCTGCGGTCAAACCGGCTAACGCTTTAGGCCTCAAGCCTCTTCGTTCGATGTCGCATCGACCAGCTTGTTCATGCAATACATTACCCGACCTCTATTAACGCCAAGATCGCGATATCCGTAATGGGACCGACTGATAATCGCTAATGTGGATGTTTTCTCGTCAATCGACATAAAGCGTACAGTAACGGTATCCGGAAAACCGATAAGACGTGATGTATGAACATATTCACGCTGTGTATCCCGTCCTTCAGGGCCACACTGCCGTTCTGTCAGCAGCTCCGTATTGGGCAAAGAAAAGAATATCGTCTCAAACCGCTGGATTAGCTCTTCCCTTGAAATGTTAAAAGCAGGACTGTCTATATGGGGCGGAAAACTGCAAAGGCCGTGGGGCGCCATCACACAGACATTTGGTTTCCTGGGTTTTTTGAATGTCTCAAAATCGATAACCGGTCTTCTGACATTTTTAAGAAGATTTCTGAGCATACAACGCCCCTGTTGCTATTTTTCGGATAAATGAGCTCTGACCTTAAGGATCATGCCTTAATCTCTCTTCTTGACATACTCCCCCCTAGACCGGCAACAATAAAGAAAAAAGAGCTATACCCAGAATGCTTAAAAGAGAAGATTTTACACCGGAACGTGTTGACGCCCTGATCGCCGAAGCCAGAAAGCATGGCCCCTATGATGCCTTAACACATGAAGAAAGAGAGGCAAGCCGGCAGGCTTTTCTCGCAGATCGAACAGGCGACGGCCTGTGGGTATTTGGATATGGCTCTCTTCTCTGGAATCCGGCTTTTCATTTTGAACATTCTGAACCTGCCCGTTTATTCGGATATCGTCGAAATTTCTGCCTCAAGCTACCCATGGGGCGCGGTAGCCCTGAATTTCCGGGCATCATGCTGGCTTTGGACCTTGGAGGATCCTGCAACGGTAGGGCTTTCTATATTAAGCCGGAGCAAGTCGACAGTGAAACTCGCGTCCTATGGCTGCGGGAGATGTTATCCGGTGCCTACCGTGCGGCTCATTGCCATATGAGGCTGGCCGATAAAACCGTTTCAGGCCTGACTTTTATTGTTAACAGACGTCATAGCCGTTATATGAACGACTTGAGTTTGAAGGATAAAGTTCATTTAATTGCGACCGGGTCCGGACATCTGGGTACATGCCGTGACTATCTCGATAATACAGTTGCTCATCTGGATGAAATCAATGTCCGGGATCGCTATCTTCATCATCTGAAAAACATGATCGACAGGGACTATCCTATTCCCCAAAAAAAATGACCCGGCACGAGGGGTATGTGCCGGGATCATATCGGCTGACATTGGATGGCTCCAACATCAGAGGGGTACTAGGGTACTTGGTACTTTTGTAATCGGTACGAATACGCAACTAATGTACTTGATACTAGGGTACTTGGTACTTAAACAAACTTTGGATATCGGGGGGGATATCCTGTTAATCAATCTCTCAACCAATCAACTGAAAGGGAGTATCGTTTGATTGGAACAAAAGATCAAGAAGAAACCGTTCCTCACTTCCAAATCGAAAACAATAATCAATTTAGTATCATAGGCTTATTTCTTAGTTCTTTGATCTTTACTTAAGATAATATAATTATATTCTTTGTAATTTTTAAGTTCCCATACAATCTATATAAGTAACTTTTTTATTACATAAAAAGCGAATCAATTTTCTCCAAACTTTATATTTCCACACTACTCCCATTCACGCACAAAAAAACGGCGGTCCGAAGACCGCCGTTTTACAATCTTTTATGGCCTCCTCACTTATGAAGTGAAGGAAGAACCTTTCCGGCGACGACCGAGCCAGCCGAGACCAGCCAGTGCGGCACCGAAGAGAACAACAGCCGGTGGCAGAGGAACAACTGAGATCTGAACGTTATCAAGATAACCACCCAGAGTATCGTCATCACCTTTTGCCCAGAAGGCCATAGTAATATCAGTTTCGCTAGCAAGCGTGAACTGATGTGTAAAGATTGTCCAACCTTGAGCCAGAACACCGGTTATGCCGGAAATGCCCAGAACACCTGGTTCAATGCTGTAGCCGATACCATTTGTTCCCTGGTCCATTGTACGGCCCAGATAAGCAAATGAGAATTCATATGTACCAGCTGCAAGCGTTACAGTCTGCTCCATGCGGGAGTTTGTGTTCTGTCCACCATGGCTGTCGAGTTCGACTTTCTGGTTACCTTGGTAGGCATTTGCACCACCGACGAAACCATTCTGAACTTCGATACCTGGACCTGAAACAACACTCCATCCGTCGAACAGAGGATTCATGACAGTCCACTGGCCTGCACTCAGACCAGCATCTCCCTCAAAACCGCTAAAGAACGCAGCAGAAGCAGGAGTCGCACCCAGTGCACAGACAGAAACGCCTGCTGCAGCCAGAAGCATTTTAGCTTTCTTAAACATATTAATACCCCTTTTAAACCTTCGATATTCAGTAAATCGTAATCTACTCACCAAATCACCGAGACGACTTGTTGTGTCGCTCACGTACCCCGTACTCGGTGTTTTGATTTCTTAACAATTTATTAAGAGTTTCAATAAAGTTTGATGCAAAACTTGTCAACAACTCATGGAGGGTGATGTAATAATATTTTATGGCTGCCTCAAAAACCCCAGAAAACTGCGAAAAATATGCAAAATTCCGTTAACTATTTTTATTGAGTAATGGTTAATAGAAAAATCACTATGGTTAACAGATTACATTTATATTAGAGAAACACGCACCAAAAAAGAATCAGTTGACCAAAAAACGTCGGATTCACGCCATTGAATCGCCCTTATTCCACACTAAGGTCGGAAATATCAACATGATCCAGACTAGCGAGCCTAGAAAAGCGCCCAAGTTCAGCTTTCAATCTTGATAGCTTGCCTGCGGAAAGCTTTACATTTTCCTCCATCCATATTTTACCAACCGTCAACCTCTTCGATTTCCGATCAGCAAATATTTCCATCCTTCCGATAAAGCGATCTCCTTCCAGGAGGGGATAAACATAATATCCCCAGCGTCTTTTAGCTTCCGGTACAAAGATCTCGATACGGTAAAAAAAGCCAAACAGACGCTCCAGACGTTTTCGATCCCGGATCACCGGGTCAAATGGATTCAGAATGCGGATACGTTTGCCCGGCTCCGTCAATCCGTTGAGTTTCTCTTCAATATTTGCGTGAGCCCAGGCAGATTGCCAACTGCCATCATGCCCTTCGATCTCTACCGGAACAAGCTGTGCCGAAGACTGTTCAATCCAGTCTTTAACTTCCTGCTGACTAACCGCTTCCCAAAATCGCTGGATATCTCCGGCACTGGCAAAGGCCAGCCGGGAAAGAGCTGCGTCACAGAGCCAGCCAATTTGCTCCACATGAGGCTTTTGGATCAGTCTGACCTCATCTGGAATGACTTTTTCCATTAAATCATAGAATTTGGTAAAGCCTTCCCGATGCGACGTGGTCAGTTTCCCAGCATACCAAAGATAATCCAGGCCTTGTTTGTGAGGCGGCCTTTTCCACATTTCCCTAGGACCATCGATTTTGGTATTAAAAGCATGGGTGGATAGGGGACCTTCCGCATCAATCCTGTCCAGAAGTTCATTAAGAGCCAGCCCCTCAATACCCCCTTTACGCCCCTCCAGACGTTTATAAACCCGATTTCCCAACCTGGTGAACTGCCTCTCCCACCACGGATAAAACGCCATCGGTATCAGGGATGCATCATGGGTGAAATGCTCAAACAGCTGACGCTCTTTCGCGAAGAGCTTTTGCAGCATAGGCTCGCGATAATTCTGATTGCGGCTCCACAGGATATGATCGTGAGCCCGGGCAACAACCCGAATTGTATCGAGCTGTACAAAACCCAGTTTCTTGATAATTCCCAGCAAATCAATCGGTCCGGTCGGCGCCGATATCATTCCTTGCGCATCCAGCCAGAGCCGCCGCGCTTCACGATTTGAAATCCTTAATGGCATAGAGAAACTATGTCATGTTCAAGGATGGCAAAAAAGATGTTACGGCACAAAAGAAGGCCGCGCAGGCAAAATAAAACCACCCCTGCTCTCTGAGAACACAATACAAAGGATGCCTCTCACCCGCGTGCAGGCCTTATTCATCCGGTATTTGCGATGAGTGATGATGTAGAATGGGGGAGATTTTTGAAAGGTCGATAACGTAGCTAAACCGGGCCCCGAAAGTCATTGCTTCCCCGTCAACTTTAAAACGCCACGTATATGTACCACTGACGGAGAAAACCTGCTGCCACACATTTTGAACAGCTATTGGCGTATCATCGAGAGTAACCCTCAACTCTTCACGCCGTCCAAGTCCATCAAAATACTCTCGTAACTCTTCCGTAGAGCTCAATACTCCAGGAGAAAAGGTCGGGATCAGCACGGCTTCGCTATCATATAGATCCAGCAAGCCCTCAATATCGCCCTTATTCACATAGTGAAGCCATCGCTCCAGAAGATCCCGGGGATCTGTCATCATAATCTCCTTACGCATTAATCAAAGAAAGTAGTTCCGTGCGCAAGATCGGATCTTCCTGAAAGACTCCGCTCATATGACGCGTTACGGTTTTAGTTTCTGTTTTCTTCACCCCTCTGGTGCTCATACATTGATGTTCCGCATCTATTAAAACGGCAACACCTTTTGGTCTAAGCACTTTTTCTATTACCGTGCCGATCTGTGACGTCAGGGTTTCCTGGGTTTGCAGGCGCTTTGCATAAATATCAACAAGCCGGGCCAACTTGCTGATACCGACCACACGCTGGCTGGGGATATAAGCAACATGAGCTTTGCCAATGATCGGTACCATATGATGCTCGCAATGGGATTCAAGCCTGATGTCTTTGACCAGGACAATGTCATTATATCCCGCAACTTCTTCAAAGGTGCGTTCCAAAACAGCTTCGGGGTCGATCCCATATCCCCAAAAGAAATCTTCATAGGATTTAAGGACCCGCTCCGGCGTATCAACAAGCCCCTCACGATCAGGATCATCGCCAATCCAGAGAATTAGCTTTCTGACCGCTTCCAGGAGATCATCCCTTGAAAGCTGTTCACGTTCAATCTCAATACTGCTGATAGTCTCCAACATATTACGCGGCCTGTTTAAACCATTCAGGGAATGGGTCCTTAAGGTGTTCAAAAAACTCCGGAGCGCTCAGATAATTTTTAACCAGGCAATCATCCAGCTGCTTGCGAAGCACTTCTTCATTCATCTGATCTTTCAGACCTATAAAAACCATTTCCTGTCGGCGATCTCCATACTCCTTGGTCCAGTGCTGGCGGATCATATCTTCAAAATCCGAGCTTTCCGGCCAATATTTTTTTGGAATAGCGGTCCACCAGCGACCAATGCCCTCATGACGTACAAATGCTCCTGCCTGAGAAACTTCCCCGACGAAATCTGGACGGCTGGACAGCCAGAAGAAACCCTTGGCACGAACAACCCCTGGCCAGGTCTGGTCAAAAAAGGCATGGATCTTTTCCGGATGAAAGGGCTCCCTTGCCCGATAGACAAAACTTGTAATGCCATACTCTTCCGTTTCGGGAATATGGTCATCAGGGTTATAAAGCTCCTGTATCCAAAGCGGGTGCTCCTGAGCCTCCTCCAGATCATAAAGCCCCGTATCCATCACCTCTTTCATATCCACCTGAGCCAAGGTTGTTTCAATGATCTTAGCTTTTGCATTAAGGCTGCGGATAATGGCGTTGACGGTTTTCAAATCCTGCTCTGAAATCAAATCGATTTTATTCAGAAGAATGACATTAGCGAATTCAATCTGCTCAACCAGCAAATCAACAAGTGTCCGTTCATCCTCTTCCCCGAGGCTTTCACTTTGATCTTTCAGAAAGTCAGTCGAGCTGTAATTCTTGATCAGGTTCGCAGCATCGACAACCGTGACCATCGTATCAAGTTCGGAGACATCGGAGAGGCTCTGCCCGGCCTCATCCCGAAAATCAAATGTGGTTGCAACAGGCAAGGGTTCAGAGATTCCGGTGCTTTCAATCAGCAGATAATCGAACTTTCCTTCTTCAGCCAGTCCCCGTACCTGTTCCAGAAGGTCTTCGCGCAGTGTGCAGCAAATACAGCCATTGCTCATTTCGACAAGCTTTTCTTCGGTCCGCGACAGATCGGCTCCGCCCTTTTCAACAAGGGACGCGTCGATATTGACTTCACTCATATCATTGACAATAACGGCAACCTTTTTTCCTTCCCGATTATGAAGGACATGATTGAGCAACGTTGTTTTACCTGCACCGAGAAAGCCGGACAGAACGGTTACAGGAAGTTTTTTCTCAACTGTTTGAACCATATCTAAATGCCTCTCTAGAATATGTTATGTTATAACATAACATTTGTATATCGCATTCTTTTTGAATTGCAAGAGACGATAGGCGGTCAAAAATGTGACGCCCCGCATTAGGCTGGGCTAAATGACTAGCTTATGTCCAAAAACGAACAATAGCTTGCAAAGCAGAATGATCTGGTAGGGAACACATCTTCTTTTGAAGAAAAGTAGTCTTAAATAGCGATGCTCAGAAAATTCTTAATTTGACCCGCATAAAAGATTCGAATTGGCACACCCCTATTCTTTACGGTGAAATTAAGAGCTCACATTTTATACATCTATACGAAATGACTTTGCCAAGTAGTCAACAAAAGCACGCGCTGATGGTTTTGCGTTTCTTCCAGCCGCTATTACGGCATGAACCTCGACAGAACCGATTTCCCAATCCGGCAAAACCCGGACTAAATCTCCACTATCAATTTCCTTCCTGCACCCTAATATTGAAGTGGAGATAATTCCCATACCTGCAAGAGCCGCAGCAGTGGAGGCCTCATTAACCGTGACCATAAGCTGACTTTCCACTTGCACGGATAATTCTTTACCGTCCTTTTTGAAGCTCCATCCGACAGCGCCGACACTGGATGGGCCGAGAATCATACGATGTCGTGCAAGATCAGCCGGACTATCAAGCTTCCCGGCTTTTTCCAGATAAACGGGTGAGGCTGCCAGTATACGTGGGCCTTTTGTCAGTTTGCGAGCAACCATTGAAGAGTCACTTAGTGCTCCAAAACGGAGGGCGACATCAATACCCTGGTCAATAAGTTCTTGCCGTGCGTCCGTTAAGACAAGGTCCACATGTAATTCCGGATTTGCTTCTAAAAACGCCGGCAAACGAGGGATAACCTCACGCATGGCAAAACTCGTGGCACTCCCCACACGCAATCGTCCTCGAAGTGTTCCGTCACCACGCACCAAATGATTGGCTTCCTCTAAAGACGACAGGATAGGTTCCAATCTTTGCAAATACCCTTCGCCAACTTCCGTGAGACTTACTGCGTGAGTACTTCTTACAAACAGGGCTTCACCCAGGTCTTTTTCAAGGTTGGATATAATTCTGGAAACTGAAGGTTGGGATAAACCAACTTCCTTGCCGGCCGCAGTAAAGCTCCCGGTCCGGGCTACACGACAAAATAACTGCAAAGTGGATATACGATCATTCATTTGTTTTTCAAATAACTGATAGCCAAAATCACAATCTACCGATCACAAACCAAATGAGCAATGTTTAAGTTCTCGGCGGGAAACTCTACTGAGTGATTAAAACCCAAATTCTTAACCCAAAGAAACGGAACATTATGATGTCACTACAAGCAAAACTCGATGCGTTTAAAGAAACATTCAAAAAACAGGCTCCGGAAGCTGCATTTGAAGCCTTTGAACGCTCAACAGAAGATTTGATCGACAGCGGCCAAGCCGAAAAAGCTATTAAAGCCGGTGAAAAGGCACCGGATTTTACGCTCACAGATCCAGAAGGAAATGATGTCGAATTGAAAGACTTACTCTCCCAAGGGCCGGTTGTCTTGACATTCTATCGCGGCGTTTGGTGCCCCTACTGCAATATTGAACTCCAAGCCCTTGAAGAAGTGGCTGATGACATCAGAACACAAGGCGCCACACTTGTTGCTATCTCAATGCAAGGGGCGGCTGATAGCCGCAAATCACAGCGCGACAATAATTTAAGCTTCCCAATCCTGACGGATAAATCCGGGCAGCTTTCCAAGAAATTTGGTCTTCGCTGGACTTTACAGCCTTACGTCATGGAGTTCTTCAAGATGTTCGGTGTGGAGCTTCCCACCATCCACGGTGACGGGGAATGGAACCTCCCAATGCCGGCCCGGTATGTGATCGCACCGGATGGCACCGTCGCTTATGCAGAAGTGAACCCCGATTATACCCGCCGTCCAGAACCGGCCGATCTTTTCCCTGTGTTGGAACAGCTCGCCAATAAAGCGGCATAGCTCAAAAACCACCACCCTGGCGTACTCACGCCAGGGTCATAAAGATAAAAGGAAAAGGGCGATGAAAAAAGCGATTTTACCACTCATCTTATCAAACCTGATCGGCGGTCTTGTCTCTGCCGTTATGATTTATATCTGTAGCGGCGATCCAATCTGGATCGGCAGCTTACTGACGACTTTGCCGGTACCATTTGTTCTTCTTATAGGCACAAATGCGTTTGGTTTAGCTCGCACCTCGGCACGTTTACCATTGGTTCAGTTCTTAAGCGTTGCAGGTGTCATACTGGTTGCGGGTACACTCTATTCACGTAGCCTGCATACCACATCAGACTATGTAGCTCTTGCGCTTACACTGTATGGCGCAGTATTTGTTCAGTGGTTTATTTGGAGTTTTTCAAGCTATGGCCGTAAAGAAAGCACAGTCATTGCCAAAGACCAAACCCTGCCTGAAATACCTTTGAAACAACTGGACGGCACAGATATTACATCAGCGTCCTTTACCGGATCAAAAACACTACTCGTATTCTTTAGAGCCAACTGGTGTCCGTTCTGCATGAACCAACTTAAAGAAATTATTGCCAAAGCTGATGACCTTGCAAAATCAGGCGTGAAGGTGAAATTTATTTCCAATCAAGGGATTAAAAACTCAAAAAAGTTGGCTGAAAAGCTTAATCTGCCCGTTGGTTTTGAAATCCTGCAAGATGATAATCTTCGGGCAGCCAAAACTTTAAGCATCGCAGATATTGATGGCGCGCCAGCCGCGATGTCTGGCTATCCAGCAGATACTGTGATGGCAACTGTCATTGGATTAAATGAGGATGGTAAGGTGATCTTCGGTGACGAGACTGATAACTACCGCGTCCGCCCTCACCCGGACACGTTTCTTCATGTGTTTACAAAATAATAAACCCAATTCCTGCCCGTGACGGGCAGGCAACTCTTGCCAAGGGTGCAACTGGGAACGAAAAACTGTTCCGGAATGATCCTCAAACCAAAGACTCTATTGATCATAAATTTCTCTGATATATGGCAGACACCGGCCTGCAATTCCCCAAGTCAAATGAGAACCGAAAAAGCTATCAAAGAGGGAAATGGCTGGGGTGGCAGGATTCGAACCTGCG
>DIYE01000007.1:1914-14668 GCA_002428885.1 Alphaproteobacteria bacterium UBA6062 | reverse complement strand
CGGCGTGCAGATCGGACTGGTTGCCGTGAAAACAGGCCTCATTGATGAGCTCGGGGGATTCCCCGAAGCCCGGAAATGGCTGGAATCGGAAAAGGAGATTCCCGCCTCTCTACCCGTGCTTTTGGCAGATTATAGCGCCCCCAGAGGGCTTGCAGAGCGGCTTTTAGAAGGAATGTTAGGGAAAAGCGTTATATCAGAACGACTTACACTTGACGGACTGATTTCGCTTTGGCACCCTAATTAGGAAAAATTTGATCTAATAAATTTAGACGACACTGTCTCTTTAAAAAAAGGGCGTCTCAGAATGATAAAATCGGAACTCATCGCACTTCTCGCAGAAAAGAATCCACATCTGTATCTGCGGGATGTGGAACGTATTGTTACAACGATCTTTAATGAGATTTCAGATGCCATGGCTCGGGGTGACCGGGTCGAACTCAGGGGGTTTGGCGCCTTTTCAACCAAAGAGCGGTCCGCCAGGGTCGGTCGCAACCCGCGGACGGGAGACGCGGTGCAGGTTGATCGGAAATTTGTCCCCTATTTCAAATGCGGCAAGGAACTGAGGGAACGGTTGAACACCGAATAACGGCTAACAGCCTTTATCCATTTTAAGGATTTTCCATGAAACTGGTTTCCTGGGCCTTTCTGGCCCTGTTGGCGATTATCGTCATCACACTCAGCGTCGGAAACAAGGACGCCGTAACCTTTTCCCTGTTTCCGCTGCCCTTTGTGATGGATATCCCGCTTTATCTTCTGATCCTGGGCGGTGCTTTGATCGGACTGGTTCTCGGCGCTTTTCGAACCTGGCTGTCGGACGGCAAACTGCGCCGGGAAGTCCGGGAACTGAAGCGGGAAAACACTAAGCTGCAAGGGGACCTGGGTCGCCTGAACAGCAGCCTGAAGGAAAAGGAACAGGCGGCAGGGGCCGCCTCCACCGATACGCTCAAAATAACGGATCAGGCGTCCTGAGAGTTCAGGCGACCTGTCTGCCCGAAGCCGCCGGACGGTGGGACATCTCGTCACCGCCGCCTTTTTGCGATTCTGCCCAGTAGGCTTCTTTTACCCGCAAGCAAAAATCAATCAGATTCTGGTGAGATGCCAGCGAATCCTGAAGCGGTCCCCTGATCGGTGAATAGTGAATATTGGCGATCAGCCCGTAGGCACTGGCATCGGTAACCGTCGGTCCGTTTCCTACAAACCAGGACCGCTCTCCCAGCAATGTCGCCAGCGCCAGGAGATCCATCCGGCCTTTGGCATAAACCTCATCATGGCTGTGGCGGGCAATGCCCTGGGCGTAGAGATTGCTGCTGACGGCTTTCTGGACTTTGCGGGCGATGTACCTGCGGATCAAAGCCGGCGCAGGACTGAAAAACAGATCCTTGAATGCACGCCACCCCTCCGGATCGACCCAGCGGGAATAAACCAGCACATGATAGAGATGCTCCTCCACCAAGCGGCGGATCATGATGCTTCTTGCCCTGTCCTTATCTGAAAGACCCTTTTCCAGTGTGCGGCCGGTTTTATCCGTCAGATGCTCAATCACCAGCTCGCTGTCCCCCATGACAACACCGTCGATGGTGGCAAACGGGACCTTTCCTTTGGGGCCCATCTCCTGGGGTGACCAGGAAACATCATACTCAAACCCGGCCATCCGGAGCCAGGTTTCAAGCTTCAGGCCGAACGGACTGGGCTGCATATCAATAACGGGAGGGAATTCGTGAACGGTAATGGAAGGCTGCATGTTTCTATCCTGGTTCATGTGATTTGAAACACTTGATATCACCCCCCTCCTGATAGCATATTGTCAGGAGTGTGTCAGGAGGAAATTCATGCGGCGGGCAGACCGGCTTTTTCAAATCATCCAGATCCTGCAACGGCGGAAATCGGTGATCACGGCGGATCGGATCGCCGAGGAGCTGGAAGTATCCACGCGAACGATCTATCGAGATATTGCCGACCTGATCGGCAGTAAGGTGCCCATCCGCGGCGAAGCGGGAACCGGCTATATCCTGGAACGGGGTTTTGATATGCCGCCCCTGATGTTCGCTGAAGAAGAGATTGATGCCATCATGCTCGGCGTGCACTGGGTGCGGGCCAACGGAGATCCGGATATCCGTCGGGCCGCCGAAGATGTGCTGGCAAAAATAGAAACCGTGCTGCCGGAGGATCGGCGGGAATTGATGCATCATGCCCGGCATGTGGTGCCTGCTCCGGATGAACCTACCCCGATCGGCGTCACTATGCCGGTTGTCCGCCACTGTATCAGATCCCGCAAAAAGGCGAAAACCCGGTACCAGACGCCGGATGGACGACGAACGGAGCGCACCCTCTGCCCATTGATGATTGTCTTCTTTAACAATATCCAGCTTCTGGTCGCCTGGTGCGAATTGCGTGAGGATTTCAGAAATTTTCGCATGGACCGGTTTGACGCCTTTGAAGAACTGGATCAAACCTTCTCCAGAGAGAGTTTTACCGAGTTCGAGGCTTATTTGAGCAAACAACGGGACGGGTGTTGAGTAGAATATGCTCTGGATTTCCTATATCTGGAAAATCCGCCATTAGCCGCTTCTATCCCTTTCAATATTGGTAAAATAGGCTATTATCGCGTGATTTTTCCGGGATTATCCCCGCTTTAACATCCGAGGCTTTGATGAGAAATGCCCCCCGAAATCCGGTTTTTGCCGGGATCGACCGCAGCGACCTGCAGGAAGCCCGGCAGATTTGCCGGAATATTGCCGGTGAGGTCGGGGGTATCAAACTCGGCAAGGAGTTTTTCACAGCCCAGGGACCACAAGGTCTGCTGGAGGTCGTCGGAAACGATATTCCGCTGTTTCTGGATCTCAAATTTCACGATATCCCCAATACGGTGGCGGGTGCCGTCAGATCCGCAGCGACCTTTCTCAAACCCACCATGCTGACAATCCATGCATCCGGCGGACCGGCAATGATCCGGGCGGCGGCCGATGCTTCTGCCGAATTTGGTGAGACAAGACCCTGGATCCTGGGGGTCACCGTGCTGACCAGCATGGACGATGCCGATCTGTTGGCGACCGGCGTCACGGACAAAGCCTCCGATCAGGTGCGGCGGCTGGCTGAACTGGCCCGGGAAAACGGGGCGGACGGTGTTATCTGCAGCCCTTTCGAGATTGAACAATTGCGCGCCGATAACGGTCCCGACTTCAAGCTGGTGGTTCCCGGTATCCGCCCGGCGGGTAGCGATCATGGAGACCAGAAACGGGTCAAGACACCGATTGAAGCCCTGCAAAGCGGCGCTGACTACCTGGTAATTGCAAGGCCTATCATTAACGCTCCCTCTCCGGCAGAAGCCGCCAGAGCGATTGTTGAAAGCCTGTCATGAGCAGGGTTCAGGCAAAAATATGCGGCCTTAAGGACCCTCTCTCTTTGCAAACGGCAATCGACGGCGGCGCTTCCCATGTGGGGCTTGTGTTTTTTCCGCCCAGTCCCCGTTCAGTGAACCCGGAAGAAGCGGCCCTTTTAGTAAAGGATATTCCGTCCGATGTTTCGGTGGTCGGCCTGTTTGTCGACCCGGACGACGCGTTGCTCAAAGCGGCTGTTACATCGGCTGATCTGGATCTGCTGCAGCTGCATGGAGAGGAAAGCCCGGAGCGGGTCGCCCATATCCGCGAGCAGTTTGGTATCCCGGTTATGAAAGCCCTGAAGGTCGCATCACCGCAAGATCTGGAGAGTGTCTCCGATTATGAAGCCGTCTCGGATATGCTGTTGTTCGACGCAAAGGCGCCCAAAGACCTGAAAAATGCGCTTCCCGGCGGAAATGGACTTGTATTTGACTGGCGAATGCTGACAAATATGGAGCTTTCCGTGCCCTGGATGCTTGCAGGCGGGCTGGACAAAGACAATATAACAGAAGCCGTTACCATCAGCGGTGCAACATTGGTGGACACCTCATCCGGAGTGGAGGAAGAACCCGGGGTTAAAGATCCCCGGAAAATTGCCGACTTTCTGGCCGTGGTGAAGGCCATAAAATAATGTGAGCAGGTAAAGCATGTCGCAGTTAAATACCTATCGGGCAGGACCGGATGAAACCGGTCATTTCGGTCTGTTCGGCGGACAGTTTGTCGCCGAAACTCTTATGCCGCTCATCCTGGAGCTGGATGAGGCTTATGAATCCTCGAAAAAAGATCCGGAATTTGCCAAACAACTGAAGGGCCTGCTGAAGCATTACGTGGGCCGGGAAAGCCCGCTGTATTTTGCAGAACGCCTGACAGACCATTTCGGCGGCGCCAAAATCTACCTGAAGCGGGAAGACCTCAACCATACCGGTGCCCATAAGATTAATAACTGCATGGGCCAGATCCTGTTGGCCCTGAAAATGGGCAAGAAACGGATTATCGCTGAAACCGGTGCCGGCCAGCATGGTGTGGCAACGGCCACCGTCGCCGCGCGCTTCGGCCTGCCTTGTGCCATCTATATGGGTGAAACGGATATCGAGCGGCAGAAACCCAATGTGTTTCGCATGAAGCTGATGGGCGCCGAGGTGGTTCCGGTTACATCGGGCTCGCGCACCCTGAAAGACGCCATGAACGAAGCGCTCCGTGACTGGGTAACCAATGTGAAAGATACCTTTTACATTATCGGCACCGTTGCCGGCCCCCACCCTTATCCTGCGCTTGTCCGGGATTTCCAGAATGTGATCGGGGAAGAGGTTCGCCGGCAGATCATGGAAGCAGAGGGCCGCCTGCCGGACACATTGCTTGCCTGTATTGGCGGCGGCTCCAACGCCATGGGGCTGTTTCATCCGTTCCTGGATGATGAGAATGTCGACATTGTCGGTGTGGAAGCAGCCGGTCACGGGATTGATACGGATCAGCATGCCGCTTCCCTGAAGGGCGGACGGCCGGGTGTCCTCCACGGAAACCGGACGTATCTCCTCCAGGATGATGATGGGCAGATTATCGAAGCCCATTCCATTTCTGCCGGGCTCGATTATCCGGGTATCGGACCGGAACATGCCTGGCTGAATGATGTAGGGCGGGTCAATTATGTTAATGCCACGGATGACGAAGCCATGGAAGCGTTCCAGCTCTGCTGTAAGCTGGAGGGGATCATCCCGGCCCTTGAAACCAGCCATGCCCTGGCGCATCTGAAGAAAATTGCGCCGGATCTGCCGAAGGATCATATCATTGTCGTCAACCTCTCCGGTCGCGGAGACAAGGATATCTTCACCGTCGCCGACGCACTGGGAGTTGAATTGTGAGTGAGACCCGTATTGACCGGCGCTTTGCTGCCCTGAAAGAAGAAGGTCGCGCCGCTTTTGTCACTTTTGTCATGGCCGGAGATCCCGATCTGGAAACCTCCCTGGACATTATCAAGGGCTTACCGGGCGCCGGTGCCGACATTATCGAAGTTGGTATGCCCTTCACCGATCCCATGGCAGATGGCCCGGCTATTCAGCAGGCAGGCTTACGGGCTCTCGCCGCCGGAACAACTCTAACCAGGACACTGGATCTGATCCGCACGTTCCGAGAAGGCGACAACGACACGCCGATCGTGCTGATGGGCTATTACAACCCCATTTACGCTTATGGTGTTGAGCGGTTCCTGAAAGATGGCAAAGCCGCCGGTATTGACGGCCTGATCATTGTGGATCTGCCGTCGGAAGAAGATGAAGAGCTGTGCCTTCCCGCCCTGGAAGCCGGTGTCAATTTCATCCGCCTGACCACACCGACAACCGATGAAAAGCGACTGCCGGCAGTCCTTAAAAACACGTCCGGTTTTCTTTATTATGTTTCCATCGCCGGAACCACGGGCGCGGCAGCACCGGAACCGGCCGATGTGGCCAAATCCCTGGAGCGCATCCGGGCAGCCACCGATATGCCGATTGCCGTCGGCTTTGGTATCCGCACACCGGAACAGGCCGCCGCCATTGCCGAGATTGCCGATGGGGCCGTTGTCGGCTCCGCTCTGGTTGAGCGGGTTGGAAATGCATCGAGTAGGCAAGAAGCCGTCCGCTCTACCCTGGCGCTCGCCTCAGACCTTTCCGCTGGTATTCGCAGCGTGACGAAGAAGTAACAGGACAGAAGATGAACTGGCTGACCAACAAAGTCCTTCCCAAGATCCGTAAGCTGACCACAGCCAAGGATACGCCTGACAATCTGTGGATCAAGTGTTCGGAATGCGGACAAATGCTGTTTCATAGTGATCTTGCGACGAATTATAAAGTCTGCGGCCATTGTGAGCATCATATGCGCCTGGGGCCGAAGGAACGGTTCGACATTCTGTTTGATGACGGCGACTATGACGTGATCGAGCTACCGGATGTGCAGGTTGACCCCCTGAAATTCAGGGATTCCCGGAAATACACAGACCGTTTGAAAGATGCCCGCAACAAGACCAGCGACAAGGACGCCATGATTGTTGCCCATGGTAAAATGGGTGGGAACGGCACCGTTATCGGCGTTCAGAATTTCAATTTCATGGGCGGCTCGCTGGGTATGGCGGTCGGTGAAGCCATTGTGGCAGCTTCCAAGCTGGCCATCTTGCAAAAGTCACCGCTGATCCTCTTTACCTCAGCCGGTGGTGCCCGCATGCAGGAAGGGATCCTGTCCCTGATGCAGATGCCCCGGACGACCGTGGCCGTGCAGCGCCTGAAGGAAGCCAAACTCCCCTTCATTGTCGTTCTGACCGATCCGACAACCGGTGGCGTCACGGCGTCATATGCCATGCTGGGCGATATCCAGATTTCCGAACCGGGCGCCCTGATCTGCTTTGCCGGTCCCCGGGTCATTGAAGAAACCATTCGCGAAAAACTGCCGGAAGGCTTCCAGCGAGCCGAGTTTTTGCTGGAAAAAGGCATGCTGGACATGGTGGTTCACCGGCGGGATATGAAAGAAACCCTGAGCCGCATTGTTGATCTGATTGCCAACAAAAAGCGGACGGAAGAGCCTGTGGTGGAGCCGTCTGAGGAACCGGATGCAGCCGGAGAAAACCTGCCGGCGGAACAGCCGGACGACCAGGCAAAAGCCGCCGATTAACAGGATCGGTCTATGCCGGATCGTCATAGCGATACCATTCTGGCGCGCCTGATGGCGCTGCATCCTAAGATTATCGATCTGTCCCTGGACAGGATGTGCAACATTCTGGCCAGGCTGGATCACCCTGAAAAGAAGCTGCCGCCGGTCATCCATGTGGCCGGGACCAATGGAAAAGGATCCCTCCTGGCCTTTTTGCGAGCCATCCTGGAAGCCGCCGGTTACTCGGTTCATGTCTATACATCACCGCATCTGGTGCGGTTTGCCGAACGGATCGTCCTGAATGGCGAGATTATTCCGGAAGCGAAACTGTCAGACCTGCTACTCCACTGTGAAACGGCAAACGGTGAAACACCCATTACCTATTTCGAAATCACGACAGCCGCGGCTTTCAAGGCTTTTGCCGATCATCCCGCCGATATTCTGTTGCTGGAAACCGGCCTTGGCGGACGTCTTGACGCCACCAATGTTGTAGATCGTCCTGCCCTGACGGCCATTACCCCCGTCTCACGGGATCATGAACAGTTTTTAGGCTCCGATCTTACCGGCATCGCCCTGGAAAAAGCAGGCATTATGAAAAACGGGACACCCGTTGTTATCGGCCCGCAAAGCAGCGCTATTACTGAAACATTGCGGGATCGCGCAAGAGAGGTCGGTGCCTCTCCTTATGGCCATGACAAAGACTGGACCTATAGCCATAAACCGGATCACTGGTCCTATCAGGGGGGTGTTTTATCCGGAGACTGGCCTCTGCCGGCCCTTAAAGGATCTCATCAGATTGCCAATGCGGCCACGGCCCTCGCCTGCATAGAGCAACTGGACGGCTTTACAATTTCCGGCGACGCTGTCCGCACGGGACTGGAACAGGTTACCTGGCCCGCTCGCCTGCAACCGCTAACCAAGGGGCCGTTACCTGCCCTGCTGCCGGACGGTGTTGAGCTGTGGCTGGATGGTGGCCATAACGAAGCTGCAGGAGCCCGAATTGCGGATAATTTCCGAGACTGGAACCGAGAAACAGAGCTACCGGTTTATCTGATTACCGGCATGCTCAACACCAAGGATCAGATCTCCTTCTTTCGTCAATTGCAGCCGGTTATCGAAAAAGGCATGACGGTCCCCATTGAAGGGGAAACCGCCGCAACACCACCGGAAGAGCTTGCATCCCTGGGCCAGGCGGCCGGTATCGACATGAAAGCGGCCCCTTCCGTGGAAGAGGCCGTCGATATGCTGGTGCCTTATCTCGCCAAAAAACCCTGCCGCCTGCTGATCGCCGGCAGTCTGTATCTGGCCGGACAGGTTTTACGGCACAATAGCTAGGACCCGGACCCTAAACTCCGGATCACTGCTTTTTGGAATGCCAGAACGGGTGCTTGCGGCGAAGGCCAGCCAACCCGAGCAACCCAACACCCAAGGCATAAAGAGGAAGTGCGCCCGGTAACGGAACGGCTGAAATCGGCGGCGCTTCCGATACACTTACGGAACTCAGATAAAAGGCATCCAGCGCAGTTGCCGCCAGAATGCCAAAGATAGTGCCGTTGGCATAGGCTTCCCCGGAGAAATCATAGTCACCGCTAGCAGACGCAGAAAGTCCCATAGTATTTGTATCAAGAACCCCATCGCCATTGGTATCATAAGCCAGGATAAACTGCTCGCTGCTGTCCAGATTGCTGAAAGACAAAGAAGTCAGCGCAACATTGGTATCAAATCGTAAAAAGAGGATTTCAGCTTGTTGCGTAACATCTGACCGGCCAAGATCGTCCGCATCGTGAAAATCACTGCTCATCCCAACTCCGAGTGAAAGATTACCTGTCGCAGGTGTTCTGGGCCGGTTCATGATATACGTACCGTTTTCGTATACACCCGGATTGACATATAACCTAACCCCGTCACGCTTGGGGGAATACTCAGAGAATCTGGAAATTGTAATCTCATCAAGCGGATAAGTAATGGCCTGTGAGATACCGGCAAAAGAAAAAACCGTCAGAAACGTACCTGCCGCTATCAACGAGCGGCAAACATTAAGAACTGTCATGATGGGAATCCCCACGTTAAATGTTGTCGGAAAACATCAACATGAAGAAATAGATTAATATTGCATCTATTCTCTTCAAGAGAGAAAAGTAACCATAATTATTAGGAAATCATTAACGAGAACAAAATTTAATAAAATTCTCATAAAGCAAGAAAACCTCCCTCCTATGGAGGGAGGCTTTACATGCAAAAAATCAGACAATGCCATATAAAATTCACGGATTCAGACTATAAGCCACCGTTTTTATTATGAGATCTGCACCAGAAGCTTTTTATCCAACTGGAAGTAAGACGCGCTATTCTATTTTAGAGGCTCCATAATGCCATCTCTCCCCCTATCCATTGCGATAGGTATAGCTATAGCCGTTGATCGCGGGAGCTCCTCCTAAATGGGCGTATAACACCTTGGATCCTTTTTCAAAAAAGCCCTTTTTCGCCAGATCAATCATACCCTGCATGGATTTACCTTCATAAACGGGGTCGGTAATCATAGCCTCTGTTTGCGCCGCCAGCCTGATAGCCTCATTGGTTTCATGACTTGGCACGCCATAGGCCGGATAGGCGTAATCGGGGTTGATCACGATCTCATCGTCTCTGACAGCCCGGCCGAGCTCCACAAGTTCGGCTGTCTCATCCACAATACCACGCATCTGTTGCCTTAATTGCTCCGGTGTTCCCGAGCCGTCAATGCCAATAACCTTGTCTGCCCGACCATCCGCCGCAAAACCGACAATCATTCCCGCTTGCGTTGACCCGGTCACACAGCACACAACAATATAGTCAAACCGAAGACCCATCTCGGCTTCTTGAGCACGTACCTCTTCAGCAAATCCGACATAGCCAAGACCGCCATATTTATGGACAGAAGCGCCGGCCGGGATCGCATAAGGCGTCCCGCCTGCATCCCGGACAGATTGCATTGCATCTTCCCAACTCTGGCGAATGCCGATATCAAATCCTTCATCGACGAGACGGCTGTCCGCCCCCATTAGGCGTGTCATGAGAATATTACCCACACGATCATAGACGGCATCATCGTGAGGCACCCAGCTTTCCTGAATAACAACGCATTTCATACCGATCTTGGCCGCCGCCGCGGCCACCATACGGGTATGGTTTGATTGAACACCGCCGATCGACACAAGAGTGTCAGCGCCGGAGGCGATTGCGTCCGGAATAATATATTCCAGTTTACGCAACTTGTTTCCGCCCATGGCAAGGCCTGAATTACAGTCATCACGTTTTGCGTAAATTTCGATATCAGCGCCAATCGCCTCTGTTAATCTTGGCAAATGTTCAATTGGCGTTACACCGAAAGTCAGCGGAAATCGTTCAAATTTTGAGAGGTTCATTATTCTTTCTCCCTTGATAAACCCGGAGGATAGATTAACAAAAACCGGAAGAAAGATGTTTGCATATTAGATTAGATAATATTATGAAAATTTGACCACTGATCATAAAATCAGAATATTAAATAGAAAAACGGCATAAAAACGAAAGAATATTCCATGGATTTTTTCTTGGACAAGATTGATCGTAATATTTTGAGATATTTGCAAGCCGATGGTCGCATGAGCAATGCAGATATTGCAGCGAAGGCCAATATAAGCCCTGCTACCTGCCACCGGCGGACCCAACGTCTGTTTGATGAGGGTATTATTTCAAAGGTGACGGCTCAGGTGCGGCCAGAGGCTGTTGATTTAAGCGTATTGGTTATGGTCGGCGCAATCCTGGAAAGATCAACACCGGAGAGTTTTGCTGAATTTGAAGCCGCAATACCGGAATTTCCATTTATACTGGAATGTCAATGTGTCGCGGGGGACTTTGACTACTTCCTAAAAGTACGCGTAAAAGACATATCCGACTTCAACAACCTTCATCGGGCCAAATTATTGACGTTACCTGGCGTTCGGCAGTTACGCAGCTTTTTTGTCCTTAAAGAAGTTGTCGAAGGGGCGCCTCTGGATTTTTAACATCTATCAACCGTATCACCGCCCGGCCTAATGGATCATCAAGGCCCGCCTCCCAAAAAAGGGATTCCAGGCCTTAAGACGGAAGCCTTACGGAGCCAGACGATATCCCCCAGTTTCTGTTATCAGAATTGTGGCAGAGGATGGATCCGCCTCAATTTTCTGGCGGAGTCGGTAAATATGGGTTTCCAGTGTATGGGTGGTTACTTCCGCATTATAGCCCCAGACTTCATTGAGCAGAATATCCCGGGAAACCACTTTCTGGCCTGCCCGGTAGAGATATTTCAGAATGGAGGTCTCTTTTTCGGTCAGGCGGATCTTCTGTTCATTATCCTTTTGCACCAGAAGCTTCTTGGCCGGCTGGAAGCTGTAAGGACCAATGGTGAATATGGCGTCTTCGCTCTGTTCGTGCTGGCGAAGCTGGGCGCGAATGCGGGCCAGCAGGACACCGATCCGGAAAGGTTTGGATACATAATCATTGGCACCGGATTCAAGGCCCAGGATCTGGTCACTGTCGCTATCCTGCGCCGTCAACATGATAATAGGAGCGCGGGAGCCGTTTTTCCGCATGATCTTGCAGGCTTCACGCCCATCCATATCCGGCAGCCCCACATCCAGCAGAATAAGATCAAAATGGCCGTTTTTCACCATTTCCAGGCCTTCAGCAGCACAAGGTGCCTGCTGGGTCGCAAATTCTTCATGCAGATCAAGTTGCTCCGCCAGTGTCTCGCGAAGGCTTTCATCATCATCTACCAGAAGAATTTTCTTAACACCTGACATGGTTTTCTCCCCATTATGAGTTCCTGTATCGTCTCGTTTAGACAAGGCCTCAGCCCTGTCATGGAACAGCCGATTAACCGCCTGTATGTTTGATCCTTTTAGCCCCTTTCAAGAGGCTGCGATGGTATAACCATACTCGTATCACGTAACTGTGATTCACCAAAATTTGATGAACACGGAAATGTTATACTCATAATAGGGCGGAAGAGACCCAACGAACAGGGGACAAAAATCCCGCTAAATTGTTATAATATAACTTTTATATTGGTACTTTAACGGATCACCTGTTAAAACCGGTGAAAAACATGTATCCGGCTGACTTTATCCGATGACAACAGAAAATAATCCCACTCAGGACAGAAAGAGCCTTCGAAGAACCGACCGTGCGCTTGCCGATTTAAGGCGGGGTCTGCCAATCCTGATTACCTCTGAGGAGCAGGATATCATTCTTTTGTCGACGGAAATGGCTTTCGATGCGGAGGTTGCAGCTCTTGAAGAACTGGCCGGTACCGAACCCTGCCTGGCTCTGACCTCCCACCGGGCTAATGTGCTGCATATCAAACCGACCGGCGATAAAACCATCCGCGTGCGCATAGAAGACTGGATGGATGCGCCGCTGATGAGGGCGCTGGCAGATGCCACCCATGATCTGGATCAGCCTTTTCGCGGACCTTTTACAAGACTCAAAGGCAAAATTTCCATTGCCCATGATGCCGCCATCAAAGCCGCGAAACTTGCAAGGCTATTACCGTCAGCGATCCTCAGCTCCCTTGAAAAAGGCAAGGCCGAAAACATTGCCCGGGAGAATGATCTCTCCCTGATCTCCTCAGACGACATTTTCGATTATGACGATATTTCAGCCCGCCAGCTTCATCCGGTTGCTGGTGCCTGGGTACCGCTTCAGGGATCTGAAAATACGCATATCCAGTCTTTCAGGCCCATCGACGGCGGGATTGAGCATAT
>DIYE01000007.1:0-1842 GCA_002428885.1 Alphaproteobacteria bacterium UBA6062 | reverse complement strand
ATCGACGGCGGGATTGAGCATATGGCGATCCTGATCGGTGACCCGAACCGTCATGAACCGGTCCTGGCCCGCTTGCATTCGGAATGCTTTACCGGTGACCTGATCGGTTCCCTCAAATGCGATTGCGGTGAGCAATTGCGCGGTGCCATCAAGGCAATCGCCAATGAGGGGTCCGGTGTTATCCTGTATCTGGCCCAGGAAGGTCGCGGCATCGGTCTGATCAATAAATTCAGGGCCTATAAGCTGCAAAAAGATGGTTTTGACACGATCGATGCCAATGAGCGGCTCGGGTTCGACGCCGATGAACGGGTTTTCCGCCCCGCAGCCGAAATGCTCAAGCATCTGGGGTTTGACCAGGTCCGGCTAATGACCAACAATCCGGAAAAAGTGGACGGCATGGAGCGGTGCGGCATCAAGGTGGCCGAACGCGTCACCCATAAATTCCCATCCAACACCCATAACGAGCTGTATCTGGCCACCAAGCGGAAGAAGAGCGGACATTATCTCTGACCGGACCGGAAGAGCCTCTTCTTCCGGGAAATTTTTGCCGCAGGGCCAACAGGCCTGAAGAGAAATCGCAGAAAATGGCGGAATGATACTGGCACAGCCCTTGCTTATTAACTGGCAAGGAGAAAAATATGTCCGTATCAGCCGTTACCAGCGACCCTTACGCTTATCTGGATCAGAACGATCCGGCGACCCGTGGCCTGCTTCACTATCAGCCTTCCGACAAAACAGAAGCAGAAGGTGTGGAGCCCGAAAAGGATATGGCTCTGTTTGGTGAAGACGGCTTCGGCTTTGATGACTTTCTCGACATTATCAATCCGCTTCAGCATCTGCCGGTGATTTCCAACCTGTATCGTGAATTTACCGGGGATGAGCTCAGTCCGGGCGCCCGGATGATTGGCGGCGGCCTGTTTGGTGGCGGCGTCGGCCTGGCGGCTTCCGTGATCAATACGGCCATAGAAGCGGAAACCGGCAAGGATGTCGGCGGTCACGTTATGGCCCTTTTGAGCGGTGATGAAGAAACACCGGATAATCAGTTAGCGGCCGCCCAAACACCCCCGGCAACCAATGCCACGCCTGAAGCCCTGTCGAAGACGCAGAATATTGTTACACCGGCAACGCCTTCACCGAAAGAAACCAACATTCCTGAACCGGTTTTAAAGCCTGAAAAGGCAGCGCTTGAGAGTGCACCGGCCTCTGTGCAGACAGAAAAGCCCAAGCTGCATATGGGTCTGCAATGGAAAGGCGAAGCTCCGGATATTCGCCAGAATATCGAGAAACTGCAAAATCTTCAGAATAAAAATCTGTCCGACGCCCAGATGAACCAGATCCTGCAGGCGTTTGGAAATGGTGCAGCCTCGGCTAAAGACGAAACACCAGCCTCCCTGGCACCCGCCCCTGTAAAACCGGTCCCGGCAGGGACAGATGCCTATGAGAAACAGATAAAATCAGTCCCGACCCAGGGGACAAATGTCAGCGGCTCTTTCGATTATCTGGACCAGACGATTTAAATCACGAGCAGTCCGGCGCCTCTTCCCCGGATGCCCCGTTATCCCGCTTCAGGTGAGCAAGGGATAAAGGCATGGCGGCCTTAACCGTCTTCAATGCTATTGTTGACCGGATTTCATGGATATCCGGCAGGTTTCTGAGCTTACGGCTCAGAATATCCTCGAAAGCACGGATATTGCTCACGCACAGTTCCGCCAGATAATCCGCCTCACCGGAAACCAGATGACACGCCACGATCTCCGGCAAGGCAAAGAGGGATTCTTCCAAACGTCGTGCCGCTTCTTCGGACGGATCTTTAAGGCGAATATTCAGAAAGACCGTTAGAGA
>DIYE01000346.1 GCA_002428885.1 Alphaproteobacteria bacterium UBA6062 | reverse complement strand
CCTTTTGAAAGCCGGGAGCCCGTTACCGATCAGATTGTCTGGCTTCGGGATCGGTCCGAAGCGTTGGCCTGTATGCGGATTTCCTCCATTCCGGTCTTTGATGAAGACGGAACTTGGACGGGGTGTCGGGGGGCTGGGCATGATATCACCGGTGAAATGGCTCAGCGGACACGGCTGGAGAAACTGGCGGCAGAAGAAAAAGTTTTTTCCCAGATTATTGATGCGATTCGCCAGGAAATCGATCCGGCCAAACTGTTTGAGATCGCTGGTCGGGGGGCCTGCGATGCGCTGAATAGCACCCGGATCCTGCTTGGTCGTAAAAATATGGCCGGCTCGTTTGAAGTTCTCTTTCGAACCGGACTGGAAGAACAGTCTGAAAAAGCCATTATGGCCTGGTTTCGAGAGGCAGGAGAGACAGCCGGTTATGATGCCGGCCTTATCGAATGGACGGAAGGGGATTGGAAGTTATTTATTTCCCCGATCCTGTCTGGAGATAGAATTGACGGGGTGATTGCTCTGGTGCGGCGAAAAGAAGCCACCAGACTGGAAGAAGGCGAGGAACGCCTTCTGCGGTTATTGAGTGAGCATCTGGGCGTTGCGCTCATCCAGATTAAAGCCCGTGAAAAACTGGAGCATCTGTCACGAACGGATGAACTGAGCGGGTTGCTCAATCGTCGGGCTTTCCACGAAGATGTAGTCAAACGACTCAGACATAATCTGAGGTCCGGCGTTAAAGGTGCGCTCTTTTATATCGACCTTGATAACTTCAAGCCGGTCAATGACCGCTTCGGTCATGAAAAGGGAGACGAGGTCCTGATCGGTATCAGCCGCCTGCTCTCTAAAACCAGTCGGGTTGGTGATATGGTTGCACGGCTTGGCGGTGATGAATTTGCCATGTGGCTTGAGGATATCTCTCTTGATGAAGCTGTCGATAAGGCGAAAATCCTGCAGGTTCAGTGCGCAGAGGTTTCTGAAGAGCTGGAGGTTCGGGATCCGGCTCTCAGCTTCTCTATCGGTATTGCCATGAGTTCAGGCGATCACGAAGAAACACTGGATGATCTGCTCGCCAGGGCTGATGCCGCCATGTACGAAGTTAAAGCAAAGGGTAAGGGAACTTTTTCTGTCGCGGGAGAGGTGGAAAAAGAAGGTAGGGAAGATGCTTAAAAAGTTATTCAAACGCCGTCGCGTTGCGGAAATCAGCTATGAAGACAGCAAAGAGCTTGCTCGGGATATGAGCCCTAAAGTCAGGGCTGAGCTGGCATCCAATACCTCGATACGTCCGGAAGTTCTGTATTACCTGACCGATGACCAATCCCCTGAAGTACGGCGGAATGTGGCGCGGAACGAGAATACCCCTGTCCAGGCCAATACCATCCTTGCAAAAGACGAGGATACTGAGGTTCGTTCTGAACTGGCCCGCAAAATCTGTAAGATCCTTCCGGATTTGAGCGGTGAGGATGCCGATTCTGTTCGGGAACAGACCATCGAAATTCTGGAAGTTCTGGCTTCCGACCAATTGCCGTCAGTTCGCGCTATCCTTTCGGAATCTCTCAAAGATACGATGAATGCGCCCAAGCATGTCATTATGCAACTGGCACAGGACGTTGAGGAAATCGTCGCCAGTCCTGTCCTGGAATATTCCCCGCTTCTGTCGGAAGCAGACTTGCTTGAAATTATTGCAAGTGGTGTCGCGGCCGGTGCGCTGCCAGCGATTGCCAGGCGCCCCAATATCGGCGAGGACGTCTCCGATGCGGTGGCGGCTTCTCTGGAAATTCCGGCGGTTGCCGCCCTTCTGGCCAACTCCTCCGCCCGGGTGAGGGAAGATACGCTGGACCAGATCATCAGTCAGGCTGAAACGGTTGAGCAACTGCATGAACCCATGGTGATGCGGGTGGATCTCTCCATTCGTGCCATGCGGCGGATAGCCGGATTTGTTGCTTCTTCCCTGGTTGAAAAACTGGTCGAACGTAATGATTTGTCACCTGATCTGGAGAAAGAACTGAAAAAATCCGTGAAAGGCCGGATTGAGGAAGTGGAGAATTTCTCAGAGCCTCAGGAAGACGAATCCATTGTCCGGGCCGAAAAGCTCTGGGCGTCCGGGAAACTCGATGAAAAAACCATGGCGGAAGCCGTAGCCGAAAAAGAGCTCGGCTTTATCCATAACGGTCTTGCTCTGATGACCGGAATGGATGTCGCAGCGGTGCGTCGGATCCTGAGTTCCCGGAACGGTAAAGTCGTCACTTCTCTTTGCTGGCGGGCGAAATTATCCATGCGCCTTGCCATCCGTATCCAGACGGATGTTGCTCATGTTCCCAACAAGAATCTGGTCAATGCCAAAGACGGCGTTGAATATCCGTTTGATGAAAAGGAAATGGACTGGCAACTGTCCTTTTATGCGGATTAGTCTGCCTGGATCATGGTGCCGATACCATGCTCCGTAAAGGTTTCCAGAAGTAGAACATGCGGGATGCGGCCATCCAGGATATGAGCTGCATCCACGCCTCGATCCAGGCCAAACAGGCAAGTTTCCAGTTTTGGGATCATGCCGCCGACGATGGTACCGTCTTGCCGGAGGGTTTTGACGTCTGACGGGCTAAGCCGGTTGATCAGTTTCTTCTGTTTGTCCAGAACACCTTCCACGTCCGTCAGCATGATCAGCTTGCTGGCGCCAATGGCAGCCGCTATATGGCCGGCTGCCGTATCGGCATTGATGTTGAATGTCTGACCGCCAGGACCGACCCCGATCGGCGCGATCACCGGAATCACATCGATATCTTCAAAGCTTTCCAGAATTTCCGGATTAATCCGGCTGGGTTCACCAACAAATCCAAGATCAAGAATACGTTCAATATTGCTGTCCGGGTCTCGTTTGGTCCGGGTCAGCTTCTGAACTTCGATCAGATTTCCGTCCTTGCCTGAAAGACCGATGGCCATTCCGCCGGCTTTATTGATGGCCTGGGCAATGTTTTTATTCAGTGTACCGCACAGAACCATTTCGGCAATTTCGACGGTAGCCTGGTCCGTGACCCTTAAACCATCAACGAAGGAGCTCTGGATTTTGAGTCGTTCCAGCATGGCACCGATTTGCGGGCCGCCGCCATGAACGATAATCGGATTGATGCCGACTTGTTTGAGAAGGGCGATATCCCGCGCAAAATCTTCGGCGAGAGCCGCATCTCCCATGGCGTGACCGCCATATTTAATGACGAAAGTCTGGCCGGCAAACTGATGCATATAGGGCAGGGCTTCGGAGAGGATCTTGGCTTTTTTAAGCTGTTCCTCGACAGACATCTGGTTTTCTGACATTTCCCTATCCCTTTTCACTCATTCCGCCAGTGAGGCGATCTCTGCCCGTAAAGCCTCAATACCAATGCCCTTCGCAGAGCTTGTCATTACGATTTCCGGATGTGCCGCCGGCCGCTTTGCGAGTTCTTTTTCTGTTTTTTCCACGACAGATTTCAAGTCTTCTTGCTTTGACTTGTCAACCTTTGTGAGGATGATCTGATAATTGACGGCAGCCTTGTCCAGCATGGTCATAATCTCCCGATCCACATCCTTGAGACCGTGGCGGCTATCCACCAGCAGACAAACCCGCCTTAATTTGGCACGCCCCTGCAAATAGGTATTGACCAGGTCGGTCCAGGCAGCAATTTTTTCCTTGGACACTTTTGCATAACCGTGCCCGGGAAGGTCCACCAGATATAGCCGCCCTCCCAGATCAAAGAAATTGATCTGCTGGGTGCGTCCCGGCGTGTTGGAGGTCCGGGCCAGGGTATTGCGGTTGGTCAGGGCATTGATCAGGCTGGATTTGCCCACATTGGAGCGACCCGCGAACGCCACCTCATTAAGGGGAAGGTCCGGCAGCATTTTCAGTGTTGCAGCACCGGCAACGAAAGTACATTCCTGCGCAAAAAGGAGGCGGCCCTCTTCGATCCGGGCCGCCTTGATTTTTTCCTGATCGGTCATGTCTGTCATGATCTTGTCTTACGTGCTCGTGGACTCGCCGCTGACCGATACACCCATCCGCCGCATGATAATCCACTGCTGCGCAATACTCAGGATGTTGTTCCAGGTCCAGTAGATCACCAGTCCGGCCGGGAAGCTGGCCAGCAGGAAGGTAAAGAAGATCGGCATAAACAAGAAGATCTTGGCCTGGACCGGATCTGCCGGTTGCGGGTTGAGCTTCTGCTGCAGATACATACTGAGGCCCATCAATAGAGGCAGAGCGCCGATCAGCAGGAATTCCGGTGGTGTCCAGGGGATCAGGCCGAACAGATTGAAAATGGTGGTCGGATCCGGTGCGGACAGATCGGTAATCCAGCCATAGAACGGCTGGTGACGCATCAGCAGCGTTACGAAAAGCACCTTATAGAGGGCAAAGAAAATCGGGATCTGCAGAAGGATCGGCAGACAACCGGCCGCCGGGTTGGCTTTCTCCCGCTTGTAAAGCGCCATCATTTCCTGGTTCAGCTTCTGCTTGTCATCGCCGAACCGTTCGCGAAGCTTGACCATTTCCGGTTGCAGCTTCTTCATTTTGCTCATGGACACATAGGATTTATGAGCCAGTGGGAAGAGCAGCAGCTTGATCACAATGGTCAGGGCAATAATGGCTAGTCCGAGATTGCCGATTTGGGCATTGAAAAATTCGAGCGCAAAATAAATCGGCTTGGTCAGGAAGTAGAACCAGCCCCAGTCAATAGCCAGTTCCAGACGATCAATACCGAATTTCTGTTCATAATCATCGAGAACATGGACTTCCTTGGCACCGGCAAACATCCGGTTGGTGACACTGGCAGTTTCACCGGTTTTCACCACAAGGCCTGTCTGACCCAGGTAATCAGCCTGGAATCGATCGCCTGGCGCTGTGTGGTTAAAGCGGCCTTTGAACGGTGTTGTCTGATCCGGCAGCAGGGCGGCAAGCCAGAATTTGTCCGTGATGCCGATCCAGCCGCCTGTTGTGGTCAGGGAGCGGCTGCCTTCGTCCTGAAGGTCGTCGTAATCCAACTCTTCCAGGGTTTCATTGAAAACACCGATTGGTCCTTCATGCAGGATATAGAAGCCTGTCGTTTCCGGAAGGCCGGTTCTTGAAATCAGCCCATAAGGGAAAAGAGTGACATCATTTCCGCTGTTATTGCTGACGGACTGTTCAACGGTGAACAGGAAATTGTCGTCCAGAGAATAGGTTCGTGTGAAGACCACGCCTTCCCCGTTGTCCCAGGTCAGGACAAGCGGCGCTGCAGGTGTCAGGTCTTTAGACGTTGTGGTCCAGACCGTATCCGGTGTCGGCAATTTTACTTTGGTGTCTGGAGAAACACTCCAGCCGAATTCCGCATAATATGGGTTTGGCGAACCGGACGGGGAGAAGAGTTTGATTTCCGCGCTTTCCGGATCTACTTCTTCACGGTAATTCACCAAGGTCAGATCATCAAGCCGGGCACCTTTTAGGGAGATAGAGCCATGAAGTGATGGTGTATTTATTTTCACGCGCGGTGATTTGGTCAGGCTTTCAGCCCGCGTCAGGCTTGGAGCCGTACTTCCCGGAGCGGACGGAACAGAAGCTGAGCCAGCGCTCGGCGTTGGTGCTGTAGAGCCTGCCTGCTGTTCCGCAGTTTGCGTTTCTGGCGGATTAACCGGTTCGGGAGCCGGGAAAAAATACTGCCACCCCAGCAGGATCGCGAGACACAGAACGATCGCAAGGAACATATTCTTCTGATCTGACATTTCTAAGCCCTAATTTTTACTCAATGCTCGCGCTTTGCGGTTTTGTACATCGCAGTGATGACAGTTATGTGTTTCTTCAGGAACCGGGTCATAGCCCTGCCCACCCCACGGATGACACCGTCCAAGGCGTTTCGCGGTAAGCCAGCTCCCTTTGACAGGTCCATGCTTTTGCAATGCCTCCAATGCATAGGCAGAACAGGTCGGATGATAACGGCAATTGGCCGGAAGATACGGGGAGATTGCGTAGCGGTAAACCTTTATCAGCCCGGACAGGACAAATGTGATGATTTTAGCCACGATTTACCTCCTTCTTCAGCGCTCCGACCTTTGCCAGTGCTTTCAGGAGATCCTTCTCCAGCTCCGAAAAGGGGCGGTTCGGTGTTCCGTGGCGGCCGATCAATACGTAATCCCAACCAGGCTTGGCATGACGTGGCAGCATATCATCCGCGAGCGCCCTCAAACGTCGCTTGATCCGGTTACGGACAACCGCATTGCCAACCTTTTTGGTTGCCGTAAAGCCCACACGCAAAAGTCCCGCATCTACGGGCGAGGGATCGCGCGCAGCTTGCAGGACCATTCCGGGGGTTGCCCATTTGCGCCGAACAGCTGCAACGCGGAGGAAATCCGCGCGTTTTTTCAATCGTTCGACGCCTGCCGGCATTGTATTAGGCTGAAAGGCTCTTGCGGCCTTTAGAGCGACGATTTGAAAGAACGCGACGGCCGCCAACAGTGGCGCGGCGGGCGCGGAAACCGTGGCGGCGAGCG
>DIYE01000240.1:5915-6298 GCA_002428885.1 Alphaproteobacteria bacterium UBA6062 | reverse complement strand
GGGCCTTCCGGGATATCCGCCAGACGGCCATCGGCGGCGGCGCCAATGAAATCATGCTCGAAGTGGTAGCCAAGCAAATGGGCATCCATCCGGGGAAATAAGAAGGAGACGCAACGCTCATGTCCATAATGCCGTCCTGCGAAATGCTGAAACTTGAGAAAACCGGCTCCCGGCTGACCATCCTGTTTAACCGACCGGAGCAGCGCAACGCTATCAATATGCAGATGGGCCGGGAATTCGCCGACGTTGTTAAGTGGCTTGGCGAAACGGACGAGGTCCGGCTGGTTGTCCTGAGGGGAGCCGGTGGTCATTTCTGTGCCGGCGGTGATATCAAGGAGCGGAAAAATCAGGCCGATACAGCCGTTGCCGATGGAGAAGATCCC
>DIYE01000240.1:0-5831 GCA_002428885.1 Alphaproteobacteria bacterium UBA6062 | reverse complement strand
ATGGAGAAGATCCCATCTTCGTCCGTAACCGGCAGGCCGGCATGGCTTTCCTGGATTTCGAACGCTTGCCGCAGACAACCCTCGCCGTTGTTGAAGGGTCGGCGTTCGGCGGCGGCATGGGCTATGCCTGCCTCGCCGATATAACCATTGTCTCCGCCACGGCGAAAATGGGCATGCCGGAAACGACCCTTGGCGTCGCCCCTGCCCAGATCGCCCCGTATGTAGTGAAGCGGATCGGCCTCACGCGGGCCCGGCAACTGGCTCTGACCGGGGAACGTTTTGACGGACGGAAAGCCTATGAATATGGCATCGCTCAGTATCTTGCGGAACCGGAGGATCTTGAAAAAGTCACCGAAGACGTTATCGCAGGCATCCTGCGTTGCGGTCCCAAGGCCAATGCGGCCACCAAAAAAATCATGCTGAATGTGGGCAAGTATCAGGATGAAGAGCTGATCGCCCGATCTGCTGAAATCTTCGCCGAACTCAACAGGAGCGGCGAAGGAAAAGAGGGCCAGACCGCCTTTGCCGAAAAACGCAACCCCGCCTGGCAGGAAGACTGATATGAGCAGCAATAAAACATCCGTCCGGATCGGCGGTGCATCAGGCTATTGGGGTGATTCCCAGGACGCTCCCCGGCAGCTCGTCCAGCAGGGTAACATTGATTATCTGGTCTTCGACTATCTGGCTGAAGTGACCATGTCCATCCTGGCCCGGATGAAAGCCAAAAATCCGGATGCCGGATATGCCCGCGACTTTGTGGATCTTGCCATGAAGCCATTGCTGCGAGACATCAAGGCCCGCGGGATCAAGGTGGTCGCGAATGCAGGCGGCGTGAATGTTAGGGCTTGTAAAGCCGCGCTTGAAAAAGTCGCTGAAGAACTGGGCGTTTCCGTCAAAATCGGCATTGTTGAAGGCGATGATCTTTCGGACCGGTCTGAAGAATTAAGAAAAGACAACATCACTGAGATGTTCACCGGAAAACCCCTGCCGGACAACCTTACCAGCGCCAACGCTTATCTCGGTGCCTTTCCCGTTGCCAAAGCCCTGGAAGCCGGGGCGGATATCGTCATTACCGGCCGGTGTGTCGATAGCGCGGTTACCCTTGGGCCTCTTATCCATGAGTTTGGCTGGACCGCCAATGATTTTGATCAGCTGGCCGCCGGCTGCCTGGCCGGACATATCATCGAATGCGGTGCCCAGGCCACTGGAGGTAATTTCACCGATTGGCAAGATGTCGTGGATGGTTGGGACAATATGGGCTATCCCATTGCCGAGTGCCGAGCCGACGGTACCTTCACCATCACCAAACCTGGGAAGACCGGCGGACTGGTTTCCCCGCTCACGGTCGGAGAGCAGATCCTTTACGAGATCGGTGATCCCGCCGCCTATATCATGCCCGATGTGATCTGCGACTTTTCGCAGGTTTCGCTCACCCAGGCCGGAAAAGACCGGGTTGATATAACCGGTGTCAAAGGGTGCGCACCAACCCCGCATTACAAGGTTTCCGCCACATATCCCGACGGATACCGGGCCACTGCCATGACGGTTATCACCGGTTTTGATGCCCCCGCCAAAGGACGCCATTTCGGGGAAGCCCTTCTCCGGCGCACGCGTACTCTTTTTCGGAAGCGGAATTTTGGGGATTACCGGGACACAGCCATTCATCTGATCGGTGCCCAGACACTCTGGGGAGAGAATGCCGATGAACAGGCCCCTTTCGCCCGGGAAATCACGGCCCGCATCGATGTACGGCATGATGAAAAAACCGCGGTGGATTTATTCTCCAAGGAAGCAACGGGGGTCGGTCTTTCCATGACGACGGGCCGGGCACCCGGCGGTGCAGCAGGGAGGCCTAAGGTCACGCCGGTTGTCGCTCAATATGCCTTCCTGATCGGCAAGGAGCAGATCTCACCGGTGGTTACCGTGGGATCAGAGACATTTGACGTTCCCGACAGGCCCTCCAGCTATACGATGGAGATAACCCGCTCTCCCGATATGCCAGCAGTGTCTCTAACAGAAACAGATCTGGTGGAAGTCCCGCTGATTGATCTCGCTGTCGCCCGCAGCGGCGACAAGGGAGACAGCGCCAATGTCGGGGTTATGGCCCGGTCGGGAGCATACCTTCCCTATATCGCCAGCGCCCTGACCGAAACGGCCGTTAAAAAGTGGTTTTCCCACACAACGCAAGGGGATGTTCATCGCTATGCGGCGCCCGGAATGCAGGCCTTCAATTTCCTTCTGACCCGATCCCTTGGCGGCGGTGGTACGTCGTCGCTGCACCTGGACAGCCAGGCAAAAACCTATGGGCAGCAAATCCTCGCCATGCCGGTCGCCATTCCAAGGCAACTGGCGGAAGACATTCAGAAAAAGCGTGAAAGAGCATGAAAAACATAAAAACTCTCCTGATCGCCAACCGGGGTGAAATCGCCCATCGTATTATCCGGACGGCAACGGAACTCGGCATCCGAACGATTGCGGTTTATACCGAACCGGATGCAGGGACACCTCATACCCTGGCCGCGGATAGCGCCATCTTCCTGAAAGACCGTGACGACCGAAAAGAGCCCTATCTGGATATCGACCGGCTGGTAGAGGTCGCAAAGGAGCAAGGCGCCGATGCGGTCCATCCGGGCTATGGCTTTCTCTCTGAAAATGCGGATTTTGCGGAAGCCTGTGACGAGGCAGGCCTGATTTTTGTTGGCCCTAAGCCTGACACCATTCGTCTGATGGCCGACAAATCAGCCGGTAAGCTCTCCATGCAGGAAACCGGTGTGCCGTGCGTTCCAGGCTATGACGGGACGGATCAGTCTGCCGAGATATTAAGACAGGAAGCAGGTGCAGTAGGGACGCCCCTGTTGATCAAAGCCGTGGCTGGTGGCGGCGGGCGCGGTATGCGGCGGGTGGACGACCTCGCAGATTTTGATGAAGCGCTTGCCTCAGCCCGCAGTGAAGCACAAAACGCCTTTGGCTCCGGTGATGTTATCCTGGAACGTTACCTGGAACAGACCCGTCACATTGAAATTCAGGTCTTCGCCGATCAGCACGGCAATGTGGTTCATCTGTTCGAACGGGATTGCTCCACCCAGCGGCGGCATCAGAAAGTCATCGAAGAAGCCCCTTCCCCCTTTGTGAATGACACATTGCGCGAAGCACTCGGGTCGGCAGCTGTAAAAGCCGCTGCTGCCATAGGATATGTGGGCGCCGGTACGGTTGAGTTTCTGGTGACGCCTGACAGTGAATTTTTCTTTATCGAAATGAATACCCGTTTGCAGGTGGAGCATCCGGTTACCGAAGAGATTACCGGACAGGACCTGGTCGAGTGGCAACTGAAAGTCGCTGATGGCGAGACACTCCCCCTCCGTCAGGAGGATATCTCCATGCAGGGCGCGTCTATCGAAGTCCGGCTTTACGCGGAAAATCCGGCTGACGGCTTTATGCCACAAACCGGTATCATCACCAACTGGCAACCCGCCGAGGGAACCGGCATCCGCAACGATCATATGATTATTGAAGGGAATGCCGTCTCTGCCCGGTATGACCCGATGATCGGAAAACTGATTGTCCGGGAGAAATCACGGGAAGGCGCCCGTAAAAAGCTTATCCGGGCATTGCTGAACATGAAGCTGGAAGGATTGCTGACCAACCGTGCTTTCCTGCTGTCCTGTTTAGCCCATGAGGAATTTATCAGCGGACCGGATACGGGTTTTATAAACCGCCTGCAGGCCATCGAGACAGATCAAGCGGGCATTTTTCACAAACTCGCCGCAGCATCACTCTATTGGGCGGAATGCCGGAAATGGCGCGAGGCTCCCGCCGACTGGTCCAGCCTGGGTCCGGCCTTTCGCTCCTTCCATACCATCATTGATGAAGAAGACGGCACCTATCA
The DNA here is from genome assembly GCA_002428885.1 of Alphaproteobacteria bacterium UBA6062. Lineage (GTDB taxonomy): Bacteria > Pseudomonadota > Alphaproteobacteria > Sneathiellales > Sneathiellaceae > Sneathiella. The sequence continues at coordinate 1,945 of DIYE01000240.1, read as the reverse complement.
GCTTTGCGCGAACGGTGATGCGATTGAGATTAAATCCGATACAGATGCCGACGCCCAAACCGTTACATTCCAAACCACCGATGGGAAAATTATCAGCGCCGAGTTTGAGGGCAAATCCTATCCCGCGGCAAGCTGGGTCAATGGCGGCGAACATTTCTTCGATTTCGGAACCGGTTTTGTAACCGCATCGGTGAAAGATCCCGACCCTCAAACCGGCCATAACGGGGCGTCAGATGATATCCTGCAAGCTCCCATGGCCGGTCGCATTCTGGCGATTGAAACAGCTCCGGGTGATGATATCTCAGCCGGTCAGACCCTGATTATTCTGGAAGCCATGAAGATGGAGCACCGGCTACGCGCCGGTCGTGATGGTGTCGTCGAGCAAGTCTCTGTTTCCGTTGGTGATCAGGTAAACAAGAACGACCTTCTCGTCGCTCTCGCCTCCTGACTTTCCTTTACAGCCCCTGTAACGCCGCTGCTTCCTGGCGCAGCCGTTCGGGGGCTCCCAGCATCGCGCGGTTAAATCCGACACGCTTATACCAGAAGTGCATTCCCGGGAGGTCGGCAAAACCCATGCCGCCGAACACTTCGGTTGCGGATTTGGCAATCATCCGGCTCACCTCATCCATATGAGATTTGGCAAGCAACACTGACAGGTTGAACTCTTCGGGCAGGTAATCGGCCGCATAAGCCGCTTGCCAGATCAAAGCCCGGCAAGGCTGCAATTCAGCAGCCATTTCTGCGCACATATGTTTGACCGCCTGAAAAGACCCGATGGCCCGCCCGAACTGTTTACGCTCAAGGGAGTATTCAACGGCCTTCTGCAACATGGTTTCGCATGCCCCTAAACTGTCCGCTGCGAGAGCGATACGGCCGGCATTGATCACATGCGTCAGCTCTGCTCCCGATAGCCCTTCCAGAAGGTCTCCCTCCACAGTGTCCAGTTCTATATGCCCGGCTGTCCTGGTACCATCGATAGACGGGAAGCTCTCAATCGACACCTCTTCTGTCGTCAGGGGAACGATAAAAACCTGCCCGTTCTGGTCTGAGACAAGGACAGCATCCGCGCCTTGTATATCCAGCGCGAAGGTTGCCCCTCCCGATAACCGACCGTTGCTGGATTGAACCCCGGCCTCTCTTCGCTGGCCACCAGCAAGCTCCGCAAAAGCAACGGACAGCCGTTTTTCACCGCTTGCAACAGCGGGAAGCCAGTCCTGTTTCTGACGCTCGGAGCCACCGATTTCCAGAGCCTTCACCGCCATCACGCTGGAAGCCACATAGGGAACCGGAGCCGCCTGTCTCCCCAGTTCTTCCGAAACCAGGATCGCTTCCAGCAATCCCAATCCGGAACCGCCATAGGTTTCCGAAACGAGCAAACCAGGCATGCCAAGAGCGGTCAGTGCAGACACGGCTTTGAGATCCTGGCCGGTTCTGTTTTCCACGACTTCACGGACAGTTTCCAGGGATACGAGACCTTCCAGGGCCTTTGAGAAGCTGTCCTGGATCAGGTGCTGTTCTTCAGACAGAGTAAAATCCATTATGCCTTTCCTCCCTGAATTTTGGGTTCCCTCGGCATACCCAGCCCCCGTTCGGCAATGATATTCTTCTGGATTTGGGCCGTACCGCCGCCGATGATCAGGCCAAGATCGTACATGGATTGCTTCTGCCAGTGGCTGGCACTGGTAACGGACGGATCGTCATCAAAATAAAGGCCATACTCCCCCTGCAAGTCGATGGCCATCTGATCCAGCTCATAATTGAGCTGACAGCCGATCAGTTTACAGATCATATCACCAAGGCCCGGCGGGTTGCCCTTCTCGGCCAGACTGATAAGCCGCATCTCATGCAGTCGCATGCTTTGAACTCGGGCCTGAAGCCGGATAAACCGATCGCGGATCAAAGGGTCCTGTGACGGCTTTATCCCATCGCAGACCTCCCTTTCCAT
>DIYE01000336.1 GCA_002428885.1 Alphaproteobacteria bacterium UBA6062 | reverse complement strand
AACCGCGACCGCAGCAAGCTTCAACGGAATTGGGGACGTCTCAACGAACCCTAATTATAGAGTTGGCCAGTATTCGCTTGGTCTTGGCATGTCCCGGAACAGGAATGACAGCCACGAAGTTGATGGAAGACGTGGAAACGACCTCATCGTTTTTGATTTTGACCGGAATGTGACTCTAGAAAGCGTTTCCTTTACGCATGTCGACAGCAACGATGAGTTTAGCTTCTTCTTTGATGCTGGTGCCGATGGCTCTTTGGATTTTGACAACCTGAGCTTCAATGTCGATATTCCAGGAAGCGGCACTTATACATTTGCACAAATATGGACTGGTGATCTGTTCGGAATTGGTGCCTATGACGGCTCTTTCTTCAGCACAGATAACTTTAAAATCAGCGGAATGAGCGTCTCTGTCGTACCGCTGCCGGCAGCTCTGCCTCTATATGGCGCAGGCATGGCCGTTCTCGGCTTTATCGGATGGCGTCGCAAAAAGCGCCTCTCTGCATAAACCGGAATTTGATAGTTCCAGGAAAAGCCCTGCCAGAAGCAGGGCTTTTTTATGCCCTGATTATTAAAACAGCTAAGAACTATCTACGATTCGCCTTAATTTCGGCAAATTAACCATACCACCATGCAGATTAACCTTAATGCTGTATACAACCTAATTTCCACCCAATATGATAAAATCGCCGTTTCAAACGGAAGGCCCGCGACCGAAGGCTTTATGATATATGCAATTTTACGGAATTTATGGTTAAATTTCCATTAACTTCTTCACTAGAATTAACCATAACTCACTGCTTTTTATAGATAATTTTAGACAACTTTATATTGATCCGCGTTTCAACCCGTCTATAAATTCCTTCCAACAAACGAATGAAACATCTCTAGAGGGGATACGGGTATGAAAAAGATTCTTACCGCTTTGGCTATTTTGGCACTGAGTAGTACAGCTGCAAATGCAGCAACCTTTGATTTCAGTTATTCCGGCTACAATAACTACGGTACATCCTTCTCTTACATGCAGGATGGCATTAATCTGACATTGACGCCTTCGACGTTCAATCAGAATAACGGTAATACATCAACAGACAACAACGACCGCCTTGGTCGTTGGAGCAACGGAATTGGCCTATATAGCTCCTATGGAGATGACCACTATGTTGACGGTTATGGCGGAAATGACATGGTCATTTTCAGCTTTGATACAGAAGTCACCATTAAAAGTGTAACACTTCAGCGCTATGGAAGTGACGACGACTTCTCCTTTTACTTTGACGCAACCGGAGACGGCGACTTCAACGATGCGGCCGACTGGCGGGACAACGAAGTTGATCCGGTGGGATGGAATAACCCTTCAATTTATACATTCCAGCAAATTTGGAGTGGGATGACATTCGGGATCGGTGCAGAAGGATACTATGATGGATTTAAAATCAAATCCGTCACAGTGGACCCCACCCTGTCCGTAGTACCTCTGCCGGCAGCACTGCCTCTTTATGGTGCAGGCATGGCAGTCCTTGGATTTATGGGATGGCGTCGAAAGAAACAGGCCGCAAAAGCCTAACCTGTTTCACAACAAAAGACGGGAAAAGCCCTGCCCTTGCGGCGGGGTTTTTCTTTTTATGTGAAAGAACTCTTACGTCGCACCAAAGAACGGGAAATTCACGTTATTCAATACATTTATTTTCCCTTACATTCCTCCATTTTCTTCTGTTATGGGATTACCATCACTATTTTCCTGCACTCGGTTCCATAGTCGATAGGGCCGAAACCTCGCATACTAATTAGGTAAAAAAGAAAACAATATTGGCTGCAATGACAGCTTTGTTGCCGGGCACATCCGCAGCCGACGAGAAAGGGCCGTCTGATAGCGACCCTTTTTTAACGGGATCTTTCAAGCGGGTGCTTTAGCATAAATCAAATGCCCCGTCTTTAACCAGATTTCTGCTCCCTTGGTTCCTGGCAAAGCGAGACTTTCCTTACCAGGTGGCAAGCGCAGCCAGGAATGAGTGTTAAAAGTCTCACCTTCATAGTCAAAGCTTCCCCGCACCACAAAATACTCTGCACCGTCCGGATGACCGATCGAAACAGGATGTCCCGACTGCCAGTTTTCCAGCCGAACTGTCTCACACTGATCCTTGAAAAGCGGACGCACCTCAACCCCCTCTCTGACGGGATCCGGAAAAGCTTCAATATGCCGGCCATCCTGTACCACAAATGTCCGATCTTCCGGGTCGAACTGCCAGAGCTTTACAAGAATGGTACAACCATCATCTGACCTGGGTGTATGACGGGAGGTCGGTGGATTACGAATATAGGTACCGGCCGGATAATCGCCATGCTCATCCTGGAAAACACCTTCCAGGACCAAGAATTCCTCCCCACCACCGTGGGTATGGGGGTCAAAAACACTGCCCGCATCAAACCGAACGATGGTTGTTGCCCGGGCAACTTCATCGCCAATTCTATCCAGCATTCGGCGGTTTACCCCAGCAGCGGGTGACGGCACCCAAGGCCGCTTCGCCGCATGGACGATAGCCTGTTTCTCAAACTCTGAATGTAGTTCCATGACACTCTCCAGCCCCTCAGGCAGCCTGCCTGATACTGTTCCGTTCTGCAAGACGTTCCGCATAGGCCCGAACATTCGGACAGCTTTCGGGGATATCCAGCTTAACAAAACCGGCAAAAAGGAAACCGGCCTGAGCTGTAATATCGGCAACCGTAAAACGATCCCCGGCCAGATATGGCTGCTTAGACAGAATTTCTTCCATCCAGGAAAGGGTTTTCAGGGCAACTTCCCGCCGCCGCGCACCCCAAGCGGCATTCTGATAGCTTTCAATGTCCGGCCCCAACCCTTCCGTTGCGTGATGGAAGAAATCGGCGACCGCGTCCAGAAATCCGGCTTCCACTTTTCTCTGGATCATTGCGATACGGCCACGCATCGCCGGTGTTTCACCTGTAAGGCCTGGCTCTCCGGCCACATGGTCCAGATACTCGGTAATTGCTGTGCATTCAGACAGCAAGGTTCCATCCTCCAACTCAAGGACAGGAACGGTACCCGAAGGATTTTTTGCCAGAAAGGTCGGCTCTTTATGCTCCCCGCCCGGAACATCCACCTGCACAAATTCCGTTTTATCCAGAAGCCCCTTCTCTGCCAGGGCAATACGGATACGGGCCGGGTTTGGAAATCCTTTAAATTCGTATAGTTTCATCATCATCTCCGCTTATCTATCTACTGATAGATAGGTATTTAGGAGCACGGTCCCTCTTGTCAACCGTCTATCAACTGATAGATATACAAAGATGGAAAAAAATCAGAAAAACGAGCGGGTAACAGAAATTCTGGAATCTGCAGAGCGGTTTATCCGCCGCGGCGGCTTTAATGCGGTCAGCTACCGGGATGTGGCCAGCGATGTGGGCATTAAAAGCTCCAGCGTTCACTACCACTTCCCCCACAAGCCGGATCTCGGTGTGGCGGTCGTCGAGCGCTATTCGGAAAAGCTGTTGGATGCTCTTGGAGACCCTTCAGATCCCAATGAGCCAGTCCAGGAAAGGATTGCAAGACTTGGACGCGCCTATGCCGCCAGTCTGAAAGAAGATAAAGCGATTTGCCTCGGCTGCATTCTGGGAGCGGAAATTTCAGGACTGCCACAGGAGGTCAGCGACGCGGTTTCTGCTTTTTTTGACCGAATGATCGACTGGACGGAGCTGGCCCTCGCAGGCGCAAAAGGTCCTACAGCAGACGCACGTTTTATCCTCAGCAGTTTGCAGGGCGCTATGGTGCTGGCTGTTACACTGAAAAAGCCGAACCATCTTGATCAGACGGTCCGACGACTGGTTCAGTCTTTGTCCTGAGCGCTAACTGATATCAGGCAAAAGCCTCATCCCAGGTTCCCTGGGTGGCAGCTTTGGAATATTCCGTTGCCCGGTTTTCGAAGAAATTGGTGTGCTCCACCGCATTAAGAATGGCGTCCAGCCAGGGCAACGGGTTCTTTTCCAGATTATAAATCGGTTCCAGTCCCAACTGATCGAGGCGCCGGTCCGCAATATAACGGATATAGGATTTGATCTCATCCGCTGTCAGGCCTTCAATATGCCCTGCCCCGAACGCCAGGTCGATAAAGGCATCTTCGTGAGAAACAATTTCCCGGCAGGTCTTATAGAGATCCTCAACAAAAGCCTCGTTCCAGATTTCCGGATTTTCCTGAATGAAGGTCTTGAACAGCTTGATGATGGAGTTGCAGTGCAGGGTTTCGTCCCGAACCGACCAGGTAACGATCTGCCCCATTCCCTTCATCTTGCCGTGCCGTGGGAAATTCAGAAGAATAGCGAAGCTGGCAAAGAGCTGCAGCCCTTCCGTGAAGGCTCCAAAGACGGCAAGGGTTTTGGCAATCTCTGAAAGATTCTCCACATTGAACTGCTGCATGTAATCATATTTATCCTTCATCTCTTTGTAATGAAGGAAGGCGGAGTATTCCGTTTCCGGCATCCCGATCGTATCGAGAAGGTGGGAATAAGCCGCAATATGCACCGTTTCCATATTGGAGAAGGCGGCCAGCATCATCTGCACTTCCGTCGGCTGAAAAACCCGGGTGTAGTGCTTCATATAGCAGTTGTTGACCTCAATATCCGACTGGGTGAAGAACCGGAAAATCTGTGTCAGCAAATGCTGCTCGTCTTCCGTCAGGTTCTGATGCCAGTCCTTGACGTCGTCGGCCAGCGGAACCTCTTCCGGCAACCAGTGGATCTGTTGCTGCATGAGCCAGGCATCATAACACCAGGGATAGGAAAAGGGCTTGTAAACCGGTTTAGCGTCAAGCAGGGACATGGAACTCTCGAATTTCGTCTGTCAGGGTTAGAAATGAGGGCCGACCCGCCTTATTGGCAAGCCAGACACTCTTCATAATCGGTCGTGTTCGGCGCAACAACCTCAAGTTTGGGTTTTTCGGCACCGGCTACCAGTTCTTTAAGTGCTTCGGGCATATCATCCTTGGTTGCCACAACCTCGGCCCGCTGAATGGATTTTGAGCGGCAGTAATAGAGGCTCTTCACGCCCTGTTTCCAGGCCTGGAAATGGATCTGGTGTAAATCCCGTTTGTGAACATCAGCCGGCAGGAAGATATTCACGGACTGGGATTGATCAATCATCGGTGTCCGGTCGGCAGCCAGTTCAATAATCCAGCGCTGATCCAGCTCGAAGGCAGTTTTAAACACATCCTTTTCGTGATCATCCAGGAAATCCAGATGCTGGACGGAACCTTCATTCACCGTAATGGAACTCCAGGTTTCCTCGTCATCATGACCTTTCTCGGCCAACAGCGCCTTCAGGTGTGGATTGCGCACATTGTAGGAACCGGACAGGGTTTTATGAGTGTAGCTGTTGGCCGCTGCCGGCTCGATCCCCGGGCTGGCGCCGCCGCAGATAATGGAAATGGAGGCTGTCGGTGCAATAGCCGTTTTGTTGGAGAACCGTTCCTCG
>DIYE01000144.1 GCA_002428885.1 Alphaproteobacteria bacterium UBA6062 | reverse complement strand
AGGGCCGCCGGCAGGATAACTTTTCTGACAGTTTCGGATTTCGTTGCCCCGAGGCCGTAAGAACCGTCCCGAAGGCTTTGCGGAACCGCCATAATGATGTCGTCGCTGAGGGAGGAGATAAAAGGAATGATCATCATCCCCATCACTACGCCAGCCGCCAGGGCACTTTCTGAAACCACATTCAGCCCGATGGCTGTCCCGGCATCGCGGAAGAACACACCGACTGTCAAGGCTGCGAAGAAGCCGTAAACCACCGTCGGGATACCGGCGAGAATTTCCAGGATCGGCTTAACCACGGCCCGGAAGGTATTTGAGGCATATTCCGTCATGTATATGGCACTCAGCAACCCGAGCGGTACTGCAACAACCATGGCAATCAGCGTGATCAGCATCGTACCGGCAAAAAGCGGGATAGCACCAAAGGCACCGGAGGAGCCGACCTGATCAGCGCGCAGGGCTGTCTGCGGGCTCCACTCCAGTCCAAAGAAGAATTCTGTATAAGGAACTTTACCGAAGAAGTTGATGGTTTCAAACAACAGCGAGAAAACAATGCCAACGGTCGTAAAGACCGAAATGGTTGATGCCAGGATCAGGATACCGAACACTGTTCTTTCAAGAGTTTTACGAACCCGCAACCCCGGGCGAATTTTCTGAACGGCAAAGTAAAGCCCGGCAGAAGCGGCCAGCATGGCCAGAACCGGAAATATAATCTGGTCTATCTTCTGAAAAACACCACTGCTGCGATCGACGGGCAGCAGCGTAAACACAAACCAAAGAGCAAATAACAGCAGAGGCGGAACCAGCCCCCAGACCACCACATACATACCAAACTGATGAGGTCGTCCTGCATAGGCAGCAACATCCGTAGCCTTACCGGCCAACACTTTCTTCGATCCGTACCAGTAACCGGCGGCACTCATCGCGAGAAGCAGGATTATAAGCGGTGAAAAACTCATGGTATCGCCTTGCCCAAAAAACCCCCAAAGGGAATAAACCGGGATGGGAAGCTCCCATCCCGGAGAAGGTCATTACATCATTTTCAGTTTTGAAAGAGATGTTGCAGAGTCGCGAACCTGTGACCGCTCTTCTTTTGACAGCGGGATCAGGCCTTTTTCCGTCAGGTAACCAAACTCACCAAAAGCATCTTCGCTGGTGAATTCAGAGAGGAATTCCTTAATGCCCGGTACTTTACCAACATGAGCGTTTTTCACATAGAAATACAAAGAGCGGGAAATACCGTATTGACCGCCGGAGATGTTTTCGAACGTCGGCTTAACACCACCGATGACACCACCCTGGATCTTGTCAGCATTCTGATCAAGGAAGCTGAAGCCGAAAACGCCAATGGCATTCGGGTTAGCGACCAGTTTCTGAACGATCAGGTTATCGTTTTCACCGGCTTCAATGTAAGCGCCATCCTCACGGACAGCATGAGCGACCGCTTTAAAGGCTTTCTTGTCTGATTTGCGCAGAGCTTTCAGGCTTGCGAATTTCTTCGCGCCACCTTCCATGGCAAGCTCAGAGAAAGCGTCACGGGTACCAGAGGTCGGCGGTGGGCCGAGAACTTCAATTTTTGTGTCCGGCAGAGACGGATCAACATCTTTCCAGGTTTTATAAGGATTGTCGACCAACTTGCCGTCGATCGGAACCTGCTTGGCGAGGGCCATGAAGATCTGCTTCTTGGTCAGTGCAACCGGAGCCGTGGATTTTGAGTTGGCCAGAACGATACCGTCAAAACCAACTTTAACTTCAGTAATGTCAGTGATGCCGGCTTTCGCGCATTTTTCAACTTCTGACTTTTTAATACGGCGGGAAGCGTTCGTGATGTCCGGGTGCTCGTCACCGATGCCGGCGCAGAACAGTTTCAGGCCACCGCCAGAACCGGTGCTTTCAACAACCGGTGTAGCAAACTTGCCTTTGCCGCCAAAAGTTTCGGCAACTGTTGTTGCGAAAGGAAATACGGTTGATGAGCCAACGATTCTGATCTGATCGCGGGCCGCAGCCTGTCCTGCGAGTGCTACTGTCGCGATGACAGCAAGTCCGAGAGTTTTCTTTAACACGTCTAGTCTCCGTTCATTTAAGCGACAGCGTCTCCTGTCGATTTGCGGAACTTGCCGCCCGACAGTGACCGGAGTACTACAGTTTTATGACACTATTGTTACAGCCCGTTAACCTATACAAATCAACATTTTGTCGCCATAAGAGCAGGTAGACGGATGGTAAAGCTGGACCCTTTTCCGATCTCCGAGTCGATTTCCAGATGCCCTCTATGTCGACTCACAATATGTTTGACGATAGCAAGCCCAAGACCTGTCCCCCCCATCTCCCGGCTCCTGTCACTGTCGACCCGGTAGAATCTTTCTGTGAGTCTTGGCAAATGCTCTGAAGGGATTCCCTCCCCTTGATCTACAACGGAAACAGAGACATCCTTTTCCATCTGCTCAAGTGAAATTGTAACAGCGCTGTCTTCTTTACTGTACTTTAGAGCGTTATCGACCAGGTTCGTAAAAATCTGGAACAACTGGTCCTTATCACCCGAGACCCGCACATCTTCCTTCGGGACTTTCAGAACAAGACTCTTACCGAGATCATTGGCTTTTGAGGTGATCAGATTGACGACCCCCTGGAGCACATCATTCATATCGACAAGTTCTGACGGCCGTGCATGCTCGTTCATCTCAATCTGGGACAGAGATAGCAGATCATCAATCAGCTGTGACATACGGCGGGACTGGGCATGCATCATGCTCAGGAAACGGGCCTGGGCATCCGGGTCTTTGGAGGCCGGCCCTTGCAGAGTTTCAATGGCACCGATCAGAATTGCCAGCGGCGTCCTGAGTTCATGACTGGCATTGGCCACAAAGTCCACACGCATCTGTTCGGTTTTCTTGGCAACCGTCAGATCATGCAGGGTCAGGATAACCCTGAGATCTTCTCCATCAGCACCCGGCAGTTTAGCCACATGGGCTTCAATATGGCGGGCAACACTCCCCGGAATAGCAAAGTCAACGACAGTCGCTGTTTCTTCACCGCCAAGTGCCCCATCAACGGCCTTAATCAAAGAAGGATGACGCAGATAGGTCGTCAGGTCGGTCTTCATATCTTCGGCATTGAAGAAATTCCTGGCCGCATTGTTAAAACGGCTGATCCGTCTTTTCCCGTCCAGTACAAGAACGGGATCAGGCAGCATATTAAACAGCAGGATTGCATCGTCTTGCTGTGCCTTCGCCTCCCGAAACAAATGTTGCATACTCCGGCGGTATTGCTGCATGGCCAGCAGGAGATCATTGACAGGCAGTAAACCGGAGCGCAGGGAGCCAGGCAGCAGATGGCCGAATAATGGTGCTCCTGCCTCCTGCTCCATCCGCTGTGATAAAGCCATCATTTCTTTCAGCATGCGGTTATAAATCAGCACAGCCGGGCCGATGGGTGTCAGCGTGATCAGCAGCGCATACTCCATCTTCAATAATCCCTGCGTCACCATCCAGAATGCGATAATCGCAACCGGGATCGTCACCATCAGGATGAATGTGACCATTTTGCCCATGAATCCGGTAGTGTTCAGCATTCAATCTCTCGTTATTTGACCGAAATATGACAGAAATTGTGTAAGCCCGGTAATATGAGACCGTTTGCTTACAGTTTTGTGACATATCTGAGGGTTTCTCCGATTTCCCTGTTGATTGTCAGGGTTGCGTAAGGGTCCAAAGGCGTTGCCTCCCGGTTCAGGATCACCAGTTCAGCGCCATGATGCCGGGCCACAACCGGGATCTCCGCAGCCGGGTAGACAACAAGAGAAGATCCGATCGCAATAAAAAGGTCACATTCAATCGCTTCCTTCTCCGCTCGCCTCATTTCCACCACCGGCATCGCCTGCCCGAAGGAGATGGTCGCTGTCTTCACAATACCGCCACAGACAGAGCAGGTCGGGAGCGTTTCATTCTTCGCAAAGACTTTCTTTACCGCCTCCAGCGACATCTTTTTATGACAATCGAGGCATTTGGCATAGGTGGTGTTACCATGTAATTCCACCACATCCTCTTCCTTTACGCCTGACATCTGGTGCAGGCCGTCAATATTCTGGGTAATCACCGCAGGCACCTTACCCTGCTGATAGAGCGCAGCAATGGCATTGTGGCCATCATTGGGCCGGGCTGCTGTCATAACGGCATCCATGGCAAACTTGCGGCGCCATGCTTCTTTCCGGGCGTCCGCGGAAGCAACAAATTCGGAAAAATCAATAGGTCTATTCTGTTCCCACAACCCGCCCGGACTTCTAAAATCCGGGATGCCGGATTCTGTACTGATCCCGGCTCCGGTAAAGAACACAATTCTGTTGCTTCTGTCGATCAGCTCCTGGAACTGACGGATGGTATCGTCCATCATCGGCCTCCTTTAATTGCGCGTATAGACTATATAGGGACGCCGGAAGTTTGTCACAGTTTGATGAATACAACCGTCTTTGCCCCTGAAGAGATCAAAAAGAAAGCCTTTTGGCATTTTCAGGAGACGGTGAATGAGCAATGCGAGAATGAATAACCTGGTCGCCAAGGAACTCTCCGACGCACTGGCTCGCTGCAAAACCCATGGTGTGGACGAACAATCCTTGCGCACAGGCCTGTTGACCATCACCATCGCCAACTTTGTTAACCGGATCGGCATGGAAAATACAGTGGCTTTGTTCGAAGCCCTGCCAGTCGAAATCCGCTCAGGCATCTTCGATAAATATATCGACCCGAACACCAACACACCAAGAGCGACCCCCTATCCGCAAGCAGCGCCTACCGCCATGCCCGCTCCCCCTGCAAACGGATACCCACAACCAACACCAGCTCATCCGCCCGCCCAGCCGGTTCAAGCACCGCCCATGAGCTACACGAATCACCCCATGCCGACTAACTTTATCCAGCCCAACCCAGGCATCAGTACTCCTGCGCCCATTCAGGCTTCACCTCAACCGGCTTATGCTCCTCCTATACCTCCCCAACCCTATCAAGCACCTCCGGTTTCTAACAATGCTCCTCGCAGGCGCCTCGCTGACTAGTGCCAGTTCCCTCGATATGTCCCGTCCTTAGATCGCACACATACGGGCTCAAACGGCCTGCTCGTCCCAATACATGGCTTCAATCTTGTGCCCGTCCAGATCACGGACAAAGCAGCCGTAATAGGCCTGGCCGTAGTGAGGGCGTGGGCCGGGTTCTCCGTCGGGGCTGCCGCCTGAGCTGACAGCGGCTTCGAAAAAATCCTTAACGGCCTCCTTACTGTCCGCCAGAAAAGCCACGTGATACCCATTGCCGACCGATGGTGGCTTTCCATTATCGGGAGCCTGCACCCAGAATTCAGGAAACTGACGGCCATAGGCGACGGCTTTTGCTTCGTGAATTTCAAGGACCCGCTTGGCACCGAGAGCCTCCATAACCTTGTCATAAAAGACCAGTGCATCTTCGTATCGGGATGTTCCTACAGACACATGGGACAAAATACTTGGCAGGGCCGTTGTCATCGTTTTCTCTCCTCACCCGGAAGCTGTTTTTATGTTATATAATAGGACGTTACCGCCTGAATCCGGCAGAAATCTTCATCTTTTCCACAAGATCATTTTACCTAAAAATTTGCATAAATCATATGGCTGTTCTTAACGGTTTTTAAGGACGCCCCTGATAGAGTTTACCCAATAGTCCGTTTCAGGAATGGGAGGGCCGTATCGTGTCCCAGATGAAGAACATTCTGTCCGCCAAAAAATTGGCATTGTTGATGACCACCAGCCTGGTCGTCTCCGCCTGTAATACAACGTCGGAGCAATATTACCAGACGGCAGAGGGTGAATATCCGCAGTCGGAAACACCGGCCGCAAAAGTAGCCTCTGCGATCCAGCCTGAGGAAGAAACCTCCACTCTCAGGAAGGAAAGAGGTCTTTCCCGCGACAAGCTGATGCGCATTGCTGATCGTGCCTGGAAGAAAGGCAATCCGTCAACGGCAATGCGCCTTTATGGCATGGCAGCACAGAAAGATCCCAAAAATCCGGCCCCGCTGATTGCTATGGGTGATATCCTCCGGAAAACCGGCAAAACCAGTGCCGGCATTCAACTCTACAAACGAGTTCTGGAAACATCACCGGAATATCTGCCGGCCCATATCGGTATCGGCTATGCGTTAATGGCGGAAGATAAACCTTATATGGCGGCGCAGGCATTTGAAACGGCCATTGCTTTGGCGCCAAAGGATGCCAAGGCTCTTGGCGGGATGGCTGTCGCCCTTGATACAGCCGGCGAACATGCAAAAGCACAGGATTATTATCGCCTGGCCATCAAGGCAGAGCCCAATAACCTGACCTATCAGAACAATCTGGCCCTGTCGCTCTCGTTGTCCGGACGGACGGATCAGGCCATTGCCATGCTTGAAATCATTACGGCCCATCCAAAAGCCACAGCTAAACACCGTCAGAATCTGGCGCTTGTTTATGGTATGGCCGGAAAATCCGCCGAAGCCATGCGCTATTCCCGGATGGATCTGAGTGAAAAGGACGCCCGCAACAATGCGCTGTATTTCCAGGCCCTGACCAATGGTTCCCAAAATGAACTGGCAGAGCGTGAGGATCAGGCTAAGGCCATGGCCGGCCGGAAAAACATCCGCAAGCGTAGCCCGGAAACATCCCGGCAGCCTCACGCCGTGTTGGAAGCTCGGGATGAGGCGGAAGAGATTGGCACTGCACCAAGGCAAACAGAGGATACCGTGGCAGCGGCACCCCTACCCTCCCGCCCACATTTCGATCGCTATGCCCGTGTTCCGACGCCGGCAGATGATATGATCGCCAGTGTTGAAACCCATCTTGGAACCGGTGAAAACAATGTTGCTGCAGCTCCTGTTGCTTCGGTAGAGAAAGAAACACTCAAAAAACCCGCAGCTGAACCGATCTTCTTCCAGGTTCCGTTCGCACCCTCAGAACAGAGCGAAGATCTGACAACGGCTTCAGTACGTCCTGAACCGAAACCCGAGATAGCGCCGACCGCCGAACCGGTCAAGCGAACGGTCCCTTATGATGATATAGACGGCTACTATGAAGCAGTGCCGACCTTAACTCATATTGCTTTAACCAATGACCCCGATCAGATGGATGGTCCACACTATTATGCGCAGCTTGGTTCTTTCCGCAGTAAAGAGCGGGCGCAGTATGGTTGGGAAGTGCTCAAAAAACGGCATGGCGACCTGTTGGGAGGCCTCTCTCCGATCATCAGCAAAGTGGAACTGGGCGAGGAGAAAGGTATCTTCTATCGTATCCGGGTTGGTGCCTATGAAGACGGTTCCGTTCCCGGCCAGCTATGCGAAATGCTGATCGGTCGGGCACAGGGATGCTACACATCTCGTGTTGCACCAGACATTCAGCCAACCAAGGCGCCTCTGGTAGAAGCCTTTACGCCTTCGACAGACCCGGAACAGGACAGGATCGCCCGCCTGTCTAAGCCTAACAAGGAA
>DIYE01000129.1:5230-7795 GCA_002428885.1 Alphaproteobacteria bacterium UBA6062 | reverse complement strand
CCGGATACTAGGACCATGATTTCAAGGATTGCTTTCCCGCTTTTGGCCGGGGTTTTTGCATGTCTAATGTTTGCAACTACTCCGCTACAGTTCTCTTATGCGGCTGCGCCAGCCGAAGCAGAGGAGGGAGCGGAAGAAGACGGACCGTTCTATCTGGAAATGAAGCCTCTGAGCGTTCCGATCCGGCGAAAGAACGGCAATATCAAGTATTATATGTTCATGACGGTCAGCCTTGAATTCGACGAAGAGGATAAAAAGGATGGCACCCGCAAATTGATCCCGAGGGTACGGGATGCTTTTCTTCAGGATCTGAGCGGGCGGACCGTGCTGCACAAAGACAAAACCCGAGGTGTGGATTTTGAACTGGTCAAAAAACGGTTGATGAAAAAGGCATCAAAAGTACTTGGAAAGAATGCTCCTTCCAATGTACTTGTCGTAAAAGTCTTTAAAGGATCATAAGGGCGTCTCGCGAACGCCCTTCCGGAACAAACAGGAGGGCGTGGTGAAAGATCGCCGCACACAGATCAGTATATTACTCATGGCCGGTGCCCAGGCCATGCTTAACAGTACTACATCGATTATGATCAGCTCCGCATCCCTGGTAGCGCTATTGCTTCTGGATACGGATAAGTCACTGGCGACGGTTCCGGTGACCGCGGTGGTGACGGGAACGGCGCTTGCCACGATACCTGCCTCCTATTTCATGAAACATGCCGGGCGTAAGGCCGGGTTCCTGTTTGGTATATTGCTGGGTATGGTGGGGGCGGCGATAGCCGCTTATTCCATTTATGTCGGCAGTTTTATTGGATTTACCCTTGGGGTCATGATTGTCGGAACCTGCACGGCTTTTGGAAACTATTACCGGTTTGCCGCTGTTGATGTCGCGGGACCGGAATTCAGAAGTAAAGCTGTGTCCTATGTGATGGCCGGTGGATTGATTGCCGGCTTTATTGGCCCACAGATTGCCAATCACACAAAGGAAGTCTTTGCTCCATACCTCTATCTTGGGCCATATCTGGCGATTGTCGGCCTCGGGGTTGTAGCCTTTGCGCTGATCAGTTTTGTTCATATCCCGAAAATGAAGGAAGTGGATTTCGACGAAGAACCAAGGCCGCTTCGGGAGATCATGAAACAGCCGACATTTATCCTAGCAACTTTAAGTGCCATCATTGGTTACGCAGCCATGAGTTTTATCATGACGGCGACGCCTTTGGCGATTATCGGTTGCGGCCTGACAGCGTCTGATTCTTTCAATGTTATCAGCTGGCATGTAGTGGCCATGTTCGGGCCAAGCTTCTTTACTGGATCTCTGATCACCCGCTACGGGGATTTCAAGATCATCTTCATAGGCGCTATTCTGGGACTCGTCTGTATAGCTGTTGCGTTATCGGGTCTGTCCATCTCCCATTTCTGGATTGCTCTCGTCCTGCTTGGCGTCTCCTGGAACTTCATGTTTATTGGTGGCACGACGTTGCTGACGAAGACCTACAAGCCGTCTGAGACGGCAAAAGTGCAGGGGTTTAATGATTTCCTGGTTTTTGGAACAGTTGCAACAGCGTCTTTGTCTGCAGGTATTCTGCAGCAGATGTTTGGCTGGGATGTGGTCAATATAAGTATGATTCCGTTCTTCGGCCTGGTGGCGATTATTGCGTTGCTGAATATTGGCCGCAAGGAACCGGCAGCAGCACCCGCCGAATAATCAGGAAAGACAGACATAAAAAAAGCCGCAGCTGTCATCGCTGCGGCTTTTTTCTTTTTTCCTGTGTTGGTCGTTAGCCGACCAGGGCGTCTTTCACCAAAGATTTCTGGATCATTTCAGCCGCTTCATCCGCATCGCCCCAGCGGACGATTTTTACCCATTTGTCTTTTTCCAGATCTTTATAATGTTCAAAGAAGTGAGCGATCTGGTCCAGCAGAACATCGCGCAGATCGGTGTAATTCTCGACATTTGAATAGTAGGGATGGAGCTTGTCGACAGGAACACCGAGGATCTTCTCATCCTGGCCGGCTTCGTCTTCCATGATGAGGACACCAACCGGGCGTGCACGCAGTACAGCGCCGGGGATAACCGGGATAGGACCGGCAACCAGCATGTCGGTTGGATCGCCGTCATCGGCTAAAGTGTGCGGGATGAAACCATAGTTGCAGGGATAGTACATAGCTGTGTGCAGGAAGCGGTCAACGAACATGGCGCCTGAATCCTTGTCGACCTCATATTTCACCGGCACTCCGCCAATTGGAATTTCAATGATGACGTTGACATCCCACGGAACATTCTTGCCAGCAGAGATTTTGGAAATATCCATTCTTTCGAGCTCCTAAAAAACGTTGGCGCCCGCTTAGCATGTTCTGGTGGGAAGCGCTATACAGGATTGACTAAATCAGGAATTTTTTTGCTGAATTGATAGAAAAGAAGCAATTTTTTGAATATTTTAAAAATAAAATAAATAAAAATATAAAGTAGAAAAATATAAATAAAAATATATCTCACAATTTTATAAGGTGATTATTACATCTAAAGAAAATTGAAAAATTTATTTCTATAATATATTTAAAATAAAAATA
>DIYE01000129.1:0-5160 GCA_002428885.1 Alphaproteobacteria bacterium UBA6062 | reverse complement strand
AATATATTTAAAATAAAAATAATTATTAAATAAATATAATTCGTTTTATAGTAAATAAAAATAGTAATCTATATCAATTCAAAAATTAAAATATTACGTAATATCTAAATAAAAACTTCGTATTGATGTTCAAATATTTATCTGCCATTGTCGTTGGAAGAGTTGATTTCCTGGTAATTGATTTGCGTTTGGCAAAAATGCCTGTTTAACAATCAAAATAACCCACGGGCAGCAGGCCCGTCGGAAAACTAGGGTGGAGTCAATGTCAGAAATTATGTGGATTCCCATTATTTGTGGTTTGATTGCCCTCGCATATGGTCTCTATGCGGGACGATCAGTGTTGTCTGCGGATGCCGGTACGGCACGCATGCAGGAAATTTCAGCGGCGGTTCAGGAAGGGGCAACCGCTTATCTCAATCGCCAGTACCTGACGATCGGTATTGTGGGTGTTGTCATTTTCTTCATTCTCTGGTTCCTGTTAGGGATCAAAGTGGGAATCGGATTTCTGATCGGTGCTGTCCTGTCGGGCGCTGCCGGTTTTATTGGTATGCATGTTTCGGTCCGGGCCAATGTTCGCACAGCGGCGGGCGCGGCGAAAGGATTGAAGGAGGGGCTGGATATATCCTTTAAAGCCGGTGCGGTAACCGGTTTGCTGGTGGTCGGGCTCGCCCTTTTGTCTGTTGCGGGCTACTACGCTGTTCTTCTCTCCATGGGTGTTGCCGGTCGTGAAATGATTGACAGCCTTGTCGGTCTCGGTTTCGGTGCCTCCCTGATCTCCATTTTCGCCCGTCTCGGCGGCGGCATCTTCACCAAGGGTGCGGATGTGGGGGCTGACCTGGTCGGTAAAGTCGAGGCCGGTATTCCGGAAGACGATCCCAGAAATCCGGCGGTTATTGCCGATAATGTGGGAGACAATGTCGGTGACTGCGCAGGCATGGCCGCGGATTTGTTTGAAACCTATGCCGTAACAGTTGTTGCGACCATGGTTCTATCCTCCATCTATTTTGCGGATAATGCCCAGCTAATGGTTTATCCGTTGATGATTGGCGGTGTTTGCATCATCACATCAGTCATTGGGACCTTCTTTGTTAAGTTGGGGAACAGTAACAATATCATGGGGGCTCTCTATAAAGGATTTGCCGTGACGGCGGTTCTGTCAGCCATAGCGCTATGGCCTATAACCTCCATGACCATTGGAACCGCGACCGAGTTTTCCATTGGAGATAAGACCTTTACTGGTGCCAGCCTATTTTACTGTGGCTTGATTGGACTGGTTGTTACGGGTCTGATCATCTGGGTGACCGAATATTATACATCCACCGAATACCGACCGGTTAGAAGCATAGCTGGCGCATCGGAAACGGGGCACGGTACGAATGTGATCCAGGGGCTCGCTGTTTCCATGGAAGCAACGGCAGTACCCGCGATTATCATCTGTGCCGGTATCGTGGTGGCTTATAACCTGGCTGCTTTGTTCGGTATTGCTATTGCGGTAACCACTATGCTGGCATTGGCCGGTATGGTTGTGGCCCTGGATGCCTATGGTCCGGTGACAGACAATGCAGGCGGTATCGCCGAAATGGCGGAAATGGACGAAGATGTTCGTAAAACAACAGATGCCCTTGATGCCGTCGGCAATACCACAAAAGCCGTGACCAAAGGATATGCCATCGGATCTGCCGGTTTGGGGGCCTTGGTTCTGTTCGCAGCCTATACGGAAGATCTGGCTTACTTCATTTCCAATGCGTCGGCCGATCAATATGCTTTCTATCAGGGAGTGACACTGGATTTCAGTCTACAAAACCCGTTTATTGTTGTCGGACTGATCCTGGGCGGTCTTCTGCCTTACCTGTTTGGTGCTATGGGCATGATGTCTGTGGGAAGAGCCGCTGGTTCGGTTGTCCGGGAGGTCCGTCGTCAGTTCAAGGAAATTGCCGGTATTATGGAAGGAACAGCCAAGCCTGATTACGGCAGGGCCGTTGACATGCTGACCAGGGCCGCGATCAAGGAGATGATTATACCGTCCTTGCTGCCACTTCTCGCGCCAATCGTGGTCTTTGGTGTGGTGCTGCTGATTGCAGATAAGTCAGCCGCTTTCTCGACGGTCGGAGCAATGTTGCTGGGCGTGATTATTACCGGCCTGTTTGTCGCGATCTCCATGACCGCCGGCGGTGGTGCCTGGGACAATGCCAAGAAGTATATCGAAGACGGCAATCACGGCGGTAAGGGAACAGACGCCCATGCTGCAGCAGTTACCGGGGATACGGTTGGTGACCCTTATAAGGATACTGCCGGACCGGCGGTCAACCCGATGATCAAGATTACCAATATCATCGCACTGCTCTTGTTGGCGGTTTTGGCTCACTAGGGTCGGGTCCCCAGGCTGTAAAATCTGATTCAAAAAAAGAAAACCCCCGGTCTGAGCCGGGGGTTTTACGTTTCAATTGATGACTGATCAGTTGGCGCCCGGGTTAAAGCGGCCGAAGTTACCAAAGATCTGTTCGAAGAAGCCAAGCTCGTTTCCGCCTGTCGGCGTCGTCCGGTCAACAATGTCAATCTCTTGACCGTCTTCCTTGTCATAATTTTTGATGGTTTCAACAACATCATTTTCATCAAATTTGACGACAACAACAGACTGCTCAAGAACATCTTTGTCAAGGAAGGCGACATGCTCTGTTTTGCGGCTGATATAGTACCAGGCCTCCCCCTGATCCGGGAATGTGGAGATGCTGGACGGAGAGCCCAGTGTCTCGACAACGGAATCTTTATTCGCAATGCCCGGTTCAACCTTAGCCAGTTGTTCCGCATCCAGACGATAACCTTTTGTCTCCTGAATACTATCACAGGCAGAAATCGTCAGGCTGAGCGCGCCTGCGGCCAGAATCATTTTCAGTGTTTTCATGACAGAACGAAGCCCCGCATCCGCAATATGCGCCCGGATCCGTAATGCTGCCAGTTGACAGTCCGGATAGGAGCGCTTAATTCATCCTTCTTAAATGCCATTTTCCGGGTATATCTGTCAAATTTTTGGTATCTGTTATTTTCCGGTATCTGGGCACTTTTCTGAACAGACAGGTCGGGGGTTCCCATGTTTCTAAAAAAGTTCTTTGGTTCGCGGCAACGGGAAATTGCCGCACAGGAATTGTACCGGGAGATCGTCCGGCAGGCTCGGGAGCCTGTCTTCTACCTGGAAGCGGATGTCCCTGATACGATTGATGGCCGGTATGAGATGGTCTCTTTACATGCATTCCTGGTGATGCGTCGCCTCAAAAGGGACGGAAATGAGAAACAGACTGCCTTATCCCAGGCAGTGTTTGATCTGATGTTCGCTGATATGGATCAGTCTCTTCGGGAAATTGGTGTTGGGGATCTCAGCGTTGGAAAACGCATCAAAGCCATGGCTAAGGTTTTTTATGGTAGGGTGGTTGCATATGAAACGGCGCTTGATACCGGTGAAGAGACTTTGGAGGAGGCTCTTATCCGCAATCACTACGGAACGCTGGAGCAGCCGGTGTCGGACGAATCTGTATCTCGCCTGGCTGACTATATCCGGCAGAATGATACTTATCTGGCCTCGCAACCGACAACAGATCTGATGCATGGAAAGATCACATTTCACGAATTTGCAACATCATCTTAGCGATAAGGTGTTTGTTGCCACTGGTGAAGAGTATTTTTACGATGAATAACAATGGTTTAAATGGAGAGGCGAAAAGCCGTTGACCCGGGACGTCGAAACGCTTATTTTCGCGCCTTCGAAATTGTAGGGCCGGGTATTTTCAGCACAGTACGGTCATATCGGATCTAAGTCGTTGGAAAGGGTCATCCCATGTCGGGTGCCGGGGAAGAATTTGCTCGGTGGATTAATGTTGAGCGTCTGGGGCGGGAGCCTTTGAATATCAACATCGTCGCATCGGATGAAGAGTGCCGGGAAATTGCAGACAGGCTGCAGATTCCCGCTCTTCACTCTCTTCAGATGTCCGGCACCGTCGAGCGTAAGGCGAAAAGCGGGCTGATCCAGCTGGCAGCATCGGTCAAGGCCGATGCAGAACAGTCGTGCATTATCAGCCTGACTCCGGTCAGGCAGGAAATTGAAGAAGCTTTTACAATGTGTTACACCTTCGCACGGGAAGACACATTGGTTGAGGATCTGGACTATGTTGTCAGCCTGGAAGAAGATGACCTTCCGGAGCTGATTGAAGATGGTCGGATTGATCTTGTTCAGGCGATGAGTGAGCAGGTTGCTCTGGCCCTGGACCCTTATCCCCGGGCAGAGGGGAATGAGAATTCACCGGTCTCGGACACCATCCGGGATCTTGAAAAAGAGGCCGATGAGGTAGATGACGAAACTCATAAGCCTTTTGCCGGTTTGAAGGATCTGATGAAGAAGAACTGAAGGGTTTGCTTTAGAGCCCTGATTTGTGTCGGAATTTGATTGAAGACAC
Organism: Alphaproteobacteria bacterium UBA6062; assembly: GCA_002428885.1. Lineage (GTDB taxonomy): Bacteria > Pseudomonadota > Alphaproteobacteria > Sneathiellales > Sneathiellaceae > Sneathiella. Next base: position 715 of record DIYE01000129.1, on the reverse strand, counting down.
CGGGAGACCGGTGCAAAGTGAGAGAAGAAAAATGGCAGTACCTAAAAAGAAGACGACCAAGTCTAAACGCAACATGCGTCGTGCACACGACGCTTTGGTCGGAACACAGGTTCAGGAATGCGTTAACTGCGGAGAGTTGACACGTCCTCATCACATTTGTCTCGCCTGTGGTTATTATGGTGATCGGGAAGTTCTGGAAACAACAGAAGTTCTCTAAATCGGGTCTTTTCCCGATTTATTCGAATGGGTAAGAACCGGACGCTGGAATGAACGAAAACGTTGTTATTGCGCTTGATGCGATGGGAGGGGATGATGCCCCGGATATTGTTATCAAGGGTGTCGACATCGTCAGAGTTCAGTTCCCGGACGCCCGGTTTTTGCTGTTTGGCGATGAAGACAGACTGAACCCGTTGCTGGATGCCCATCCGGCGGTTCGCGATGTTTCTGAGATCCGTCATACGGATCAGGCCATCAAGGGCGAAGATAAACCCAGTCACGCCTTGCGTAAGGGACGCCAGAGCAGTATGCGGCTGGCCATCGATTCCGTGCGTGACGGTGAAGCGGGGGGTGTGGTTTCCGCCGGCAATACCGGTGCTTTGATGGCTATGGCGAAATTCTCGCTACGCACTCTTCCCGGCATCGACCGTCCGGCACTGGCTTCTATGCTGCCGTCCCCGCGCGGAGAAACCATTATGCTGGATCTCGGCGCGAATGT
>DIYE01000020.1:386-2697 GCA_002428885.1 Alphaproteobacteria bacterium UBA6062 | reverse complement strand
CAGCGGATAATAAATCATCGGCTTGTCATAAACCGGCATCAGTTGCTTACTGACGCCTAACGTCAATGGATGCAAACGTGAGCCGGTGCCACCCGCCAGAATTATACCTTTATGAGTCATCGTGGACCTGTCCCCTCATTCGTCCGGTTGTCCAGAGTGTATTGCGATCAGGAGGAATACACCCGATGCTGAAATATAGCCGCTCCGACCGGTTGACAATCGAATTCTCGGTTTTCACGTAAACATTCTTGATGTCACTGTTGTTCATACCGATATTTAAAGAATAGTTCTTAACAATCCAGAAAGACAGCTCGTGGAAAAAGTCAAAGAATGGATTTTATCGGAAGGGCGTGTGATCTCCGATCCGCTCAGCTTTATTGAACAGCTTTGTGAACGGATTGAAAAAAGCGGTATCTCCCTTGCCCGCCTCCGGATTGGCTTTCGCACGATCCATCCACAAATTGATATCTGGGCTTTTACCTGGACGAATGAGAACAGGAAAGCAGATCTGTGGGGCGGAGAGCATGGCATTAGAGCCTCCAGCAAATATTACGGTAGTCCTGCGGAGTGGGTTCATACCCATAACAAACCCTTTCGAAGACGTCTTACGGATTTGGATCCGACAAAAGACCACAAAATCCTGTTCGAACAGCAGGAAATAGGCCTGACGGACTATCTGATGTGTCCCATGGAATTTATTGATGGATCACACGCTGTTATTTCTTTCGTAACAGCGACGGATGAGGGGTTTTCTGATCAGGATCTCAGTGAATTAGAAAGTCTGGTCGGCTTTATTGCCCCGATTATTGAAGTCCACTCGACTCGCAAAATCGCCATTACGCTTCTAGATACCTATGTAGGTCACCGGTCAGGCGAACGAGTAATGAACGGTCATATCCAGCGGGGCGATGGTGATGTTATTGAGGCAGCCCTCTGGTTCAGTGACCTTCGCCAGTACACGGAACTGTCGGAAAATCTGGACCACCTGCAGATCTTTGGCCTGCTGAACAGTTATTTCCAGACCCTGTCCGATGTGGTGACACCGCATGGCGGTGAAATCCTGAAATTTATCGGTGATGCCGCCCTGGTTATTTTCCCGGTCGACCAGGAAACCAGCGCGCAGAAAGCCTGTGAAAATGCCTTATCTGCCGCGACAGAGATGTTCAAACGGATTGTTGCAGAAAACAAGGAACGCCAGGTCAGTAAGAACCCCGAAATCAACTTCGGAATCGGCCTTCATTTCGGCAAAGCCATCTACGGAAATGTCGGCGCCTTGGATCGACTTGATTTCACGGTTACGGGCCCGGCCGTTAATCTGGCATCCCGCGTTGAAAGCCTGACAAAAGAAACGGGGAAACAGCTCCTTTTATCCCAGACCTTTGTTGAAAAGCTGAAAACAGAAACCCTCAAAATCGGTGAATTTGATCTGAAGGGCATTCGGGAAAGACAGGTGATCTACTCCCTTCCTGCCTGATAAAAGTTTCGTTACGGAACCTTGCTTGGAAGAATGTGCTTTTTGCCGTAAAAAGGAAAAAACAGAATAACTTCCAGTCACAGGGTTCCGTCATGACAGCTTCAACTTCTTCTTCCCCTCAGGATCAATGGCAATTCTGGGTAGATCGGGGCGGCACCTTTACGGACCTTGTGGCCCGCGATCCGAACGGCACTATTCGTACTCACAAACTGCTGAGTGAAAATCCCGAACAATATAAAGATGCCGCCATTGAAGGGATCCGCTGCCTGCTGGGGCTGGAAAAAGACGCAGATATCCCGACCCATCTGGTGGACGCCGTTAAAATGGGAACAACCGTTGCCACGAATGCCCTGTTGGAGCGCAAGGGTGAACGAACCCTGCTGGTCGCCACAAAAGGGTTTCGGGATGCATTACGCATTGGCTATCAGACCCGTCCGCGGCTGTTTGACCTGAAAATCGAACTGCCGGAGATGCTGTATGAAACGGTCGTCGAGATTGAGGAACGGGTTAGCGCCCATGGGGAGCTCGTTAAGCCTCTCGACGAAGAGGCAGCCCGCCGGGATATGCAAAAGGTGTATGAAACCGGAATCCGCGCCTGTGCCATCGTCCTGATGCATGGCTATCGCTTTACAGATCATGAAAAGCGACTGGCGGAAATCGCCCGGGAGATCGGGTTTAGCCAGGTATCCACCAGTCATGAAACCAGCCCGCTGATGAAACTGGTCAGCCGCGGCGATACAACGGTGGTCGACGCATACCTCTCCCCCATTCTACGCAGATATGTAGATCAGGTGGCCTCCAAACTGGGCGATAGCCGCCTTATGTTTATGCAGTCCA
>DIYE01000020.1:0-330 GCA_002428885.1 Alphaproteobacteria bacterium UBA6062 | reverse complement strand
CGCCTTATGTTTATGCAGTCCAACGGTGGTCTTACCGATGCGGGGTTTTTCCAGGGTAAGGACGCGATCCTTTCAGGTCCCGCAGGCGGTGTTGTCGGTATGGTCCAGACATCGGCCCTTGCCGGTTTCGATAAGGTCATCGGCTTCGATATGGGCGGCACCTCCACCGATGTTTCCCATTATGGCGGGGAGTATGAACGGGCTTTCGAGACGGAAGTAGCCGGCGTGCGCATGCGGGCACCCATGATGCTGATTAACACGGTTGCAGCGGGTGGCGGTTCCATTCTGCATTTTGACGGCTCCCGCTACAGGGTTGGCCCGGACAGCGCC
>DIYE01000236.1 GCA_002428885.1 Alphaproteobacteria bacterium UBA6062 | reverse complement strand
AGAAAAAACTTTATAACGGCGATGAAGAGCTGGTGGATATCTCCTCTGCCCTCTCCCCGCAGAAGGTTGAATTTATCAAGGCCGGTGGTTCTTACGCCATCGTGTTCGGCAAGAAGCTGCAGAGCTTTGCCGCCGCTACGCTCGGCATTGAGCCCGATGCGGTCTTTGCCCCGTCCAAGGAAATCTCTCACGCGGGTCAGGGCCTGACCGCGGTTGAGAAGATCTTTAACCGCAACGCCGTNNGCCGGCGGCTCCTACGCCATCGTCTTCGGCAAGAAGCTCCAGACCTTCGCCGCCAAGACCCTGGGCATCGACGCCCCGGCCGTCTTCGCGCCCTCCAAAGAAATCTCCCACGAAGGCCAAGGCCTCACCGCGGTCGAAAAGATCTTTAACCGCAACGCCGTCGGCGTGGCCGAGGGTGCGGTACTGCATGCCGGCTCCGACGTGCGGGTGAAGGTGAATATTGTCGGCTCCCAGGACACCACGGGTCTGATGACATCGCAGGAACTGGAATCCATGGCCGCCACGGTCATTTCCCCGACCGTTGACGGGGCCTATCAGTCCGGCTGTCATACGGCCTCCGTCTGGGATTCAAAGGCCCAGACCAATATTCCGAAGCTCATGTCCTTCATGAATAATTTCGGCCTGATCACGGCGCGGGACCCGAAAGGCGTCTATCATTCCATGACCGACGTGATCCACAAGGTGCTCAACGACATTACCGTGGATGACTGGGCGATTATTATCGGCGGCGATTCTCATACGCGGATGTCCAAAGGCGTTGCTTTCGGTGCCGACTCCGGGACCGTGGCGCTTGCGCTGGCTACCGGTGAAGCAACCATGCCGGTTCCGGAATCCGTGAAAGTGACCTTCAAGGGCAGCATGAAATCCCATATGGATTTCCGCGATGTGGTACATGCGACCCAGGCCCAGATGCTGAAGAAATTCGGCGACAATGTCTTCCAGGGCCGCATTATTGAAGTGCATATCGGTACCCTGCTGGCCGACCAGGCCTTCACCTTTACCGACTGGACCGCGGAAATGAAGGCAAAAGCCTCCATTTGTATTTCCGAGAATGATACCCTGATTGAATCCCTGGAAATCGCCAAAAGCCGTATCCAGATCATGATCGACAAGGGCATGGAAAATGAAGCCAAGACCCTGCACGGCCTGATCGACAAGGCGGATAAGCGGATTGCCGAGATCAGATCCGGCGAGAAACCGGCGCTCAAACCGGATGACAATGCGAAATATTTCGCGGAGCTGGTGGTTGATCTCGACCAGATTAACGAACCGATGATCGCCGATCCGGACGTCAATAACGACGATGTCTCCAAGCGGTATACCCATGACACCATCCGCCCGATCTCCCATTATGGCGGCGACAAGCAGGTGGATCTGGGCTTTGTCGGCTCCTGCATGGTGCATAAGGGGGACCTGATCATCGTCGCCCAGATGCTGAAAAACCTGGAAGAGCAGCATGGCAGTGTCGAGTTCAAGGCACCGCTGGTTGTCGCACCGCCGACCTATAACATCGTTGATGAGCTGAAAGCGGAAGGCAGCTGGGACGTGCTGCAGAAATATGCCGGTTTCGAGTTTGACGATCTCAACCCGAAACTGACCGCCCGCAAGGCTTATGAGAATATTCTCTATCTGGAGCGGCCGGGCTGTAACCTCTGCATGGGGAACCAGGAGAAAGCGGAGAAGGGCGATACCGTGATGGCCACCTCCACCCGCCTGTTCCAGGGCCGTGTTGTGGAAGATACGGACGAGAAGAAGGGCGAGTCCCTGCTGGCCTCCACCCCGGTTGTGGTTCTCTCCACCGTCCTCGGCAGAACGCCGAATATCGATGAATATAAAGCTGCGGTGAAAGGCATCGACCTCACTGAATTTGCCCCGCCGCTGCAACACTAAAAAGATCGGCAGCGCTTTATGACAAGCGCTGCCCTTTTCCCGCCCCGCCCGACATCGCTTATCGCTTGATCGGAATCATATCCCTCCTGTAAAAAACAGGACAGGATGCGCTTTTCATAAACCGATGATCAGGACGTTATGCCGGAAACACCAACCATACAGGCTGCTGCCATGCTCTATTCGGCGGAAACGTCAAACGAAGGCGCTCTGCCTGCTTTTGTGGCAAAGCTCGGGCAGGACGGTCACACCATCGGCGGTATCCTCCAGGAAACGGCTTTTGACGAGAGCGGCGCGAAGATCGGGATCGATGCGGTGGCCCTGGATAATGACGAGCGCTTTCCCATTGTCAGGCCGACAAAGGAAGACCGGGAAGCCGGTGCCTGCGGGCTGGACCGGTCGGTCCTCACCGAATCCAGCATCGCCCTCAGACGAGCTGTCAAAAAACCCGTCGATCTGCTGGTCGTGGAAAAATTCGGCGAACGGGAGCAAACCGGAGAGGGTCTTGCCGATGATCTTCTGGCCGCCATGGCGGAAGGCATTCCTGTCCTGGTTGCTGTGCCGGCCGACGCGGAAGAGATCTGGGCGGATTTTACCGGCGGTTTGAGTACGCTTCTCGCACCCGATATCGCTGAACTCACCCGCTGGTGGGAGACGGTACAAACTTAGGGTCTGTTTAAGAACAGTCTTAACTCATGTCGCTGTCAGCCGGCGGCGGCAGAACCGGCGCACTTTCTCCAAGAGTGGCGCCCTGGTACATATGGGCTGCCATCAGTAGTTTTTTCTGCTCCTCCGTCAATAATCCAAGACCGCTTCCGGATTTTTCTCCTTCCAGCGCTTTCAACGCTCTGACAGCGCCATTCGTCGTGCGGGTAAGCCTATCTTTTCTATCCTGAACCCCCATCTGCCGGGGATTAAACTTACTGCCGACCATTCCGCCGATTTCCCGGATATGATCTTCCGAAGGCGTATCCGTGATCCCATGCTCGATCAGCGATCCTGCCTCCCCAAGCTCAGGACCAAAAGCATGCTCCAAAACACCCACATGCTGCATCAGACTGGCTTCATCGCCGGCCGGCAGGCCACCGGATTGAAGCAGGCTTTCAGCTTCCTGGCCCTGGTCACTAACATAAGAACCCATACGCGCCCTGTGTTCATCAAGGGCTTCCTGTCCAGATTTTCTTTCCGGTCCGAGCTCTCCGGGAAACTGCGCTTCTGTAAAGGCAGGGCCAATCATGGCAACCCCTCTTCGATCAGAAACCGGGGCAATCGCTGACGCTGCTGCTTTCTTTAAGTCACGTCGATTTTTCTGCAACTGTCCCAATGTGCCCACCTGATGAGTAAGCAGGGCATCCCGTGTCGGGGCCGTCGCTCCGCGCATTCCTTTTCGGTCAAAGCGGTCTTTGCCCGTGCTTCCGCCGCCGGCCGAGCCTTTCGCTTTTCCGCCAGATTTCTCTTTCCTTACTCTTTCCTGATAGTCCGCAACCACCCGATCTGCAGGCTGTCCGCTTATCAAAGCTTCATAAGCCTGTTTACCCCGAGCGAAAGCATCTTCCTTACTGATATGAAACTGCTGTCCGTCCATCAGGTGATCAAAGACAACCTTGCCGTCTTTATCTCCCGCATCCTCCCGGCGGATCAGTTTGAAGCGCCGGGCCATTAACTGGCCTGTTTTAGGGTGCAAGACATCCGTAATTTTAGCATGAACCAGGGAAACGTCCGGGTCCTGTCCCTGGTTAAGCTCCTTTGCAGCTGCCCGCATGGCGAGCTCAATCGCCAACTGCTCCGTATTCTGGGCTTTCGATGCAGCAGGCGCAGACAGTTCATGATCGGTTCCGTAATCCGCATGACCAAGGGCATGGGAGTTTTCCGCCGCTACCTGCATCGGTGAGACTCCCTGTGTACTCGCAGCTTGCCTGATCAGATCTGTTTGCAGGCCCTGCCGGGCGGCCGTATGACCGATGCTCCAGTTTGCTCTTTCTGCGGCATCTTCATTTCCGAAGATAGGAATACCGGATGTCCCGCCCGTCTCAGGATGACGCGACCCTTTGTATTTCGATCGAATATAGTCCCTGTTTTTATAGATCCCGGACAGCTCTTCAGGACTTCTCTGCTCTGTTTTCGGACGATATCCTTTGGGAAACCTCAGATGGAGGCGGCCCAGATAAGCCGGGTTTTCTTCGCTTGCATGCCCTACATCTGCCATCCTGTTTCTCCGTGCAGCCCCTAACTAAGAACCGGGGAGTTTTCCTCAATCAAATTTCCACGATAGATATGAGCCGCCTTGAGCAACCGCATCTGATCGGGATTCATCAATCCCTGCCCGCTACCATGCCCCTCAGCTTCAAGGCGCCTTAGCGCTGCAACCGCACGATTTGTTGAGTCAAGCAAGGTACTTCTCTGGCGGTCAACACCAAGCTGATGCTCATCAAACTGTCCTTCTATCTGAGCCGCCAAATCAGCAGCGTTGGCAACATGCTGGTCCAGATGGTGATCAACGCCATGCGCAACGCCTCCTAAATGGCCGGAAAAATGATCCTCCAGTATCCCAAGATGTTTCATAAGCGTCGCTTCATCACCGGCCGGAAGGCTGCCGGAACTCTCCAGGCTCTCGGCTGTTTCCCCCTGACGTTTGACATGGTCCGCCATCCAGCTTCGTTGCTTGCTCAGGGCTGCCTGTCCTGAATCGGTCGTCGGCCACCAGTTTCCCCAATGCGGGAATCTGGCGTCCGTAAAAGCAGGGCCAACCATCTCAACGCCCTGCCGATCTCTGACAACACCGACATGCCGACGACCTCTCAGACGTCTTTGCCTGGCTTGCAACTGGTCAAGAACAGCTTCCTGATGCCCTTTTAATGCCCGGCGGGAAGGAGCTCTAACCCCTCCCATACCTTTTCGGGCACCGCGACCGCCAAGCCTCACCGGCATGTTTCTTTTACGCCAGGTCGCCGGTGTAGCGCGCCCGGCCTCCCGGGGGGCGTCCCGCATAAGGGCATCGTGAGCCCGACGACCAATGGCATAAGCGTCATCTTTGCTGATATGCAAACGCTCTCCATCCATCAAATGGTCAAACACAACGGTGCCGTTCCTGTCATGCCGATCGGCTTTTCGGATCAGCTTGAAACGCCGGACAAGCAATCGGCCTGTCTGTGGGTGTAAAACATCCGTCACTTTCGCATGCACAAGAGATTCACCGTCCCCCAGACCGTGAGCCTCATTGAGACGACGCGCAGCTTCCCGCATCCCAAGTTCGATGGCCAGTTGTTCTGTATTCTGGGCTTTGGATGCGGCTGGTGCCGATAGTTCATGATCTGTCCCGTAGTCTCCATGACCCAGTGCGTGGGAATTTTCCGCGGAGACATCCCTTAAACTCACATCGGCTTGTCGCGCTTTTTCCAATAACTCTGCAGAGAGGGCATTGCGGGCAGCCACATGACCAACACTCCAGTCCGCCCTGTCTGTTGCGTCATCATGCCCGAAGATAGGAATACCCGAGGTCTTGTTGCCACCCCACCAACCGCCTCGATTACCTTTATATTTGGATCGTATATTCGATGTATCTTTATATTGCGCCTGCAGGGTTGCCATGCTTCGCCTGCTAGAAGCCGGGTTATGGCGCTTAGCATAGCGCATATTCAGGCGGCCAAGGTAAGCCGGACGATCAATATGAGCCATTATTCATTCTCCGCGTCAACATACCGGCTCAATCCCTCACAATCCGTCTGCGCAGCGCATCCACTTCTGCCAACATCTGCTGTTCATCCGGTCGCAACAACCCCCTGTTACCACCGCTATTGCGGGCAATGGTATGGGCGACCATAAGGTCATTGTGAAACCGCGGAGGATAGCCTCTGATTTGCTCCATCGTTGGTTCTCTTGTTCCCAGGTGACGGTAAAAATTGGCGCGGATGGTCTGAACACCTCGCAAAAGCGTGCTATCAGCGTCTGCCGGGACCGAGCCGGATGTGTGATAACGCGTATCGATAGCCCGCACTTCTTCCGCCGTGGCTCCTCCCGGAATATGATGCGCGGCAACTCTCATACGAGCTTCACGCAGCGCGGCTTCTCCTTCCAGAACGGCGCCCCCTCGTCTCATCGTCTCATCGCCTCATCCACCATCATGGTTCTGTCCTATAGCTTATCTGCTTCATTTTCCTTGAACCGCTGATAGCTGACAAAGCTCTGGTAGTTTGAATTTCCGGGCCTGACGTCGTTGTAGGTTATCACCCGGACCGTCAGTTGGATGGTCGCCCTTAAGGGGTTAAGGGCCCGGTCAAACATCTGTTCTTCCACGCTGTAACTTTCCAGCACCACCGGCACAATCCGCTTCTGCCCCCAATTGAGCAGAACCTGCGGCGCAACATAGGGGGCAACCTGCAAGGTTCCGGCATCCAGCTTCGCCTGGTTGGATTTGACCGAGGCCAGATCCGGATACATCAACAGCTCCAAAGCGCTCAAAATAGGATAGATCCCGTCAGTGACAGCTGCTTTTGCCTGGGCCTTGCTGGGAAGGTTGTCCAGCGCATCAATTTCCACCTGCAGGCTATAGGTTTCTTCCGGGGCCGTTCCATAGCGGATGTTGGAAGAATGCCCGCCGGCGCGACCGCCAACCATATTGGGTTTGATATCCCGTTTGACCCGATCCGGATTATACTGGAAGACAATCGACGTCTGTGACGGACTGCTGCCGCTTTGACCCGTTTGCTTTGGAATAATGTGCAAGGATCCCTTCGCTAACATGCCAGCATTCCTTTCAGATCCTGTTCACTGAGCGCCCGGTCGGATTTTTCAAGCTCCGCCTGGGTTGCCGCCAGCAGATCTTTCAGCTCCAGCTTGCCGCTGCCTGCCGCCGCCTCGTAAACCGCTCGGCGGATAACATTCCGGATTTGAGCACCACTTAGGGAAAGGCGCGCCAGGACCGCCGGGTCGGGCAGGGTACCGGCTACCGGGACAGAAGAGGGTAACAGGGTTTCCCAGAGGCGGGCTCTAAGCTCGGCCCCCGGAAAGGGGAAATCAATGACATACTGCAGGCGCCTGAGAAACGCATCATCCAGATTGTCCTTCAGATTGGTGGTCAGAAGAGCAACGCCGCTGTATTCCTCCATCCGCTGCAATAGAAATCCGACTTCCATATTAGCATGACGATCCCGGGAATCCCTGACATCGGTCCGGCGGGAGAAAAGGGCATCCGCTTCATCGAACAGGAGGACGGCGCCACCTTTTTCAGCGGCTTCAAAAATACGCGACAGGTTTTTTTGCGTCTCCCCGATATATTTGCTGACCAGCTGGGAAAGATCGATCTGATACAGATCCAGAGACAGAGCATTGGCGATAACCTCCGCAGCCAGCGTTTTGCCTGTACCACTAACCCCGGCCAGCAGAACCGTGATGCCATTGCCCCGCTGTAAAGCCGGCTCCAGCCCCCATTCCCCGCGCACCAACGCCCTCGCCTTAAACTGCGAAACAATCTGTTGTAACGCCTGTTCCGTCCGCACATCCGTAACCAGCGCGGAGAAATCCGCTTTTGCCGGTACATAACGGGCCAGACCGCCAAAATCCGGCTGGGCCATCTCCCGAGCCGACTGCCACCAGAGATCCCGCCACCATTTCGGAAGATCAGAGCTTTCAAAAGAAAGCCGAGGCTGGTCCGTATCCTTTTGCTTCTCGCTTAGAACCGACCAGACACCAACCGCGGTATCCGCTATATCAGAGGGTGAAAATGCAAAGCCTGCCGCCAGTTCCGCCGCAAATTTTTTATCCGCCGCATCATCGATTTCAATCACCTCTTCTTGCGGATTAGCATCAGTTATCAACCGACAGCGAACCCCGTAAAGAACCTGCTTCCAGAAACCCTGGATTTCCTCCCGGTCCGGCATCAGGACCCGCAAGGAAACGACAGATGAAAACTCAAAATTAAGCGGCTCTTTGGCCAGCAGGATCACCATGCAACGGCTGAGCTCTATAAACTGCCTTAAAATATGACTTGTCTGTGTAAAATCTTTATCAAGGGCCGTTAGGCCTGTTGCATCCAGCACCATCATCCCGCCATGCAGGGCCGCGTAACGGCGCCAGCGTATGGCAAAATCCGCCAGATCCTCCGGCACCGGGGGCAACTGACCTGCGGATACCAGAATAGCCTGCCAGTTTACTCTGGAGGATGCTGCCGCTGCCATATTCTGCAGAAGATGCCGATCCCGGCCGACCAGTTGCAGGACATCCACCCCCTCCAGAAGGATGTTTTCTGCCTTGTCGACCAGCTTTTCGTGGCTGGAACAAAATGGTCCACCGGATGCGAGAGGAGACGTCAAACCGGCAAAAGCAGTCTCATAGCACTTGCCGGTCATCAGATATCCCAGAACCGCCGGATCAAGATGCAGGCTTGCTTCATACAGATGATCTCCGCGAAGCCTTACTAAGCCATGGCGCTGCAAGCGTCCCTCCGCGGTGAAGGCAGCATGATGCCCGTCAGGATAGAGAGCCAGCAGCAATGCAACGGTTACGCCGGGAAAAGGACCGTCCATACCCTGTATGTCCCGGGCCAGATCCACCAGATCACTATCCACATTGGCGAGCAGGCAAAGGATCAAGACACGGGTTTCAAATTTATCCAGTCCTGCATGTCCGGCCAGGTCATCCAGAAAAACCGGCAAAGGCGGATCTACGACATCCTCCAACTCCGCTGTAGCCTCCATTTTTTCCAGGCCGGGCTCTTCTCCCGGCATGACAAGGGTTTCAAGATCCTTCAGCACCTTATCGGCCCACGCTTCTATGGCCGCATCATTGATCTGACGAAGCCCGGCCCTCATTTTCGTCCCCTGAACACGTTCAGGATCTGCTGAAAAGTCGCCGGCGACGGTTCTTTCGGTGTCACTGCAGGCGTCACAGGCTCATTGGGCGGCGGGTAGGTCACCTCCCGCCCCTCCGGAAACAAAGTGAAATCCCGGTAGATAACCGGGTTGACCGGCCCAAGCTCAACCTCTTCGCTGATCAGGACAGTTGTTGCCTTGTAAGCAGTCGACAAAACCAGCGGGACCTGAGGAAAAGTCTGCCAGAGCCTGGATAATTCATGCACAGACATATTTTCAACACTGAGAGCGACCCGGTGATAGACCTCGCCAGCATCCGTATCACCAACGGCCCTTTTGAGATCCGCAGGTTCAATAAAAGGCTGCGCATGCAGGGCACCCATGGTGATCCCCATCAGGAGCTGACTTTCCAGCTTATTGCGCTTGTCGTTCCCGTAAAAACTCAGAAGATAATAAAGATCAAGGGCCAGGGTGGGAGGCTTCACATAGCGCCCCTCCATAATGGTCGGCACATCGTCATTGCGAAGAAATGCGTTCGGCTGCACATGAAACAGATAAATATTGACGCGCGGTGCCTCTCCCTGCTCCTGCTTGTCAGGACGGCTCGTTGTCACGCTGGCATGCGCCACCGGTGACTGGGGCGACGAGATAGCCCGCTGGACCGACAGTGCCAACGCCTGGGTTACACCGCCTATAATTCTAAAATCGCCCATCAGTCTCCCGTTTCCGGCGGTACCTGCATCGGGCCCTGAGCAGATGGCTTCAGAAACAGATCCGGCTCCGTCATTTGTTCAAAAAGAGGGCTGTTCAAACGGGACTCAAGCCTCGGGCGTTCCCTCTCGCCCGTAAATGGGTGAGGGTGAACCGGCCGGGCCATGGTCGCGGTTTTCTCAAGGCGGGCCAGAATATCCCGGAAATAATCAGCCATCCGTCCCTCCGCCCATCAGATGTCTTGCATAGGCGCGCCGCCGCACCGGCGGGATGGCGACAATATCCGCTTCTGTCCATCCGTAATGACGGGCCAGAAGATGAATTTCCTCTAATACCATGGCATGTTCGCTTTCAAGTTCCTCCCAGAGAAGGTCGGCAATGTCGAAATGAGCCCGCCAACTGTTGCCGCAATCGGCGCAGTCCAGACAAAAGACAATGGACGACAGGGGATCCTGATCTTCAAGAATACCGCCCAACGCCGCCACCCAGTCCGGCTGCATCTGGGCGGGATCGGAAACCTCAAGAACCGTGCCATCGGTCTTTCGAACGGCAACAAGGGATTGAAACGCGAGATAGGCGCATTTTTCCTGATCAGAGTCCAGATCCGGGAAAGCCGCAATGTCCGGCGCTGTCAGGGGCCGAGCTTCCAGTTCAAGATCACCCACCGGAACCTTGACCCTCACGCTTTCAGTCCGGTTATCCGCAGACAGAATTTCATCTACATCCGTTGCAAATTCAAAAGAGGCACCACAGCGCCTACAGTGACCGCTCAAGGTCACGTCCTTGCCAAAAAAGGAACGCCGCAAGTCCAGAAGACAGCGGGCACGGCGACCCAAAGAGAGGGCCGCCAGTTCCTGCCAGCCCTGCTCCCGATATCCCCAGACAAGCAACAACTGACCCCGCTCAAGACTGGATCGATTTGCTCCTGCTTCCATCAATGTCATCAGGCTATCAACCGTGATATCACTGATCATGGAACCCGCCCTTCTCAGCACGCCTTGCTACAAGACCTCTAGCTGGATGGATCCGTGAAGGTCGGTTCTTTCTGCTCCTTGACGGACGGATCCCTCTCCCAACCTTCATTCTGAATGGTCATGGATTGCATGGCAAAGGCATTCCCGCCGGCATCAAGATCACTGATAGCCTGATAATCCGACACCCATGCATTATAAATGTTGTAGGCAAGCACCTTTTGACCCGCTTCGTTATAAACCTCGATAGAGATATTCTTTCGAAAGTCCCCAAGAGAGGTATTTTCCCCCGTAGAGCTTTGTGAATGAGTGACATCAAAGACCTTGTTGGCCCATTGCTCAAATGTAGGATCGTAGGAGACTCCCCTCTCCACCGTAATAGCCTCATAGGAAGTCTGGCCGGGCGCCAAATGCTCAACGGACGGATCGCCGCCGGACCGATGCTTCATCACGTCGGTTTTACGGGACAAGGATCCGATTTTCGAAACCCCGGCCACATAATTGCCATCCCACTTTATCTTGAAGCGAAAGTTCGGATAAGGCGTCAGTCGTTGCGGATTTTTTGGAAATTCAGCCATTTTGTTTCCCCCTTATCACGCGCCGGCGCTTTGCTGGATTTGTTGAACCGTAATCACCACAAACTCGGCCGGTTTGACCGGGGCGAACCCTACCTGTACCCGAACAATACCATTGGCCTGGTCTTCAGGTGTGGTTGTGTTTGCGTCACATCTGACGAAATAGGCCTCATCGGGTTTGGTTCCGACCAGCGCGCCGTCCTTGTACAGTCCCTTCATGAAGGAGCCGATATTGAGCCTGAGCTCCGCCCAGAGCTTTTCGTCATTCGGCTCGAACACCGCCCAGCGGGTATTCACTTCCAGCCAGTCCATGATGTAAAGCAGGAGCCTGCGGACAGGGACATACCGATATTCATCAGCCAGAGCTGTGGCGCCGCGCAAAGTTCGGGCACCCCAGACAACCGTCCCGCCGACCGGGAAGGTTCTGAGACAATTGATCCCTTGCGGATTAAGAACCCCGTCATCGGAATCGCTCATGGAGATCTCAAGGCCGGCAACGCCGTCGATAGCGGATGTGAGTCCCGCTGGCGCTTTCCACACACCGGTCGAACTATCGGCAAGAGACCATTGCCCGGCCATGGCACCGGACGCCGGGAAGGTTCGTTTTGCGCCGTTCAGTAAC
>DIYE01000014.1 GCA_002428885.1 Alphaproteobacteria bacterium UBA6062 | reverse complement strand
TTAAAACACTGGGGGTAAGGAATAGTGATTAACCAATTGCCGGAATATCTGAGGATAGACGAATGAGTGATACAGCCGAACGCGTAAAAAAGATCGTAATTGAACACCTGGGTGTTGAAGAAGCCAAAGTAACCGATGAAGCCAGCTTCATTGACGATCTGGGCGCAGACAGCCTTGATACCGTTGAACTGGTTATGGCTTTTGAAGAAGAATTCGGCATCGAAATTCCGGATGACGCCGCTGAGCAGATCAAACAGGTAAAAGACGCCGTTTCCTTCATCGACGCTGCAGCCTAATCGGCGCAGTATCCTTGATACTGATCTGACTATAACTTTCTTCGATAGGTTTTGGCATGCGACGTGTAGTTGTCACAGGACTTGGTCTTGTAACGCCTCTGGCGAATGGTGTTAAACCCAGCTGGAACAGACTGATCAATTCAGAATCCGGTGCCGGTAAAATTACCAAATTCGATACGGAAGGCCTGGCTGTAGATTATGGCTGCGAAGTCCCTATCGATGAAAGTCATCCTGATGCTTTTCGGGCCGACGATCTGTTGGCTCCGAAAGAGCAGCGCAAGCTTGATAAGTTCATTATCTATGGTATTGCCGCTGCTGAAGAAGCTATTCAGGATTCCGGCTGGAAACCGGAAACGGAAGAGCAAATCTGTCGGACCGGTGTTTCCATCGGTTCCGGGATTGGTGGCTTGCCGTCCATTGAGGAAAACTCCATTAAGCTGAAAGAACAGGGACCGCGCCGGATCAGCCCGTTCTTTATTCCGGGTGCGCTGATCAACCTTGTCTCCGGGCAGGTACAGATCCGTCACGGCTACAAGGGGCCGAACCACGCTGTTGTAACAGCCTGTTCGACTGGTGCTCATGCGATTGGCGATGCGGCCCGTATGATCCGGGAAGATGACGCCGACGTTATGGTTGCCGGTGGTGCAGAGGCTGCCATGTGTCGGATCGGCTATGCCGGTTTCTCTGCTGCGAAAGCTCTGTCTAAAAACTTTGCTGATAACCCTGAAAAAGCTTCCCGGCCCTATGATAAGGATCGTGACGGGTTTGTGATGGGCGAAGGCGCCGGTGTTGTTGTGCTTGAAGAATATGAGCATGCCAAAAAACGTGGTGCCAACATCTATGCAGAAGTCTTGGGGTATGGTCTGTCAGGCGATGCCTATCATATCACCGCTCCGGCAGAGAATGGTGATGGCGGCTTTAGATCCATGCAGATGGCTCTCAAGAAGGCTGGGATGAATGCCGGAGATATCGGTTATATCAACGCGCATGGTACATCGACCCCTCTCGGCGATGAGATTGAAGCCGGTGCTGTGAAGCGTTTGTTTGGAAGTGCTTCCGATACGGTTGCCATGTCTTCGACCAAATCCGCGATTGGCCATCTGCTTGGCGCTGCGGGTGGTGTCGAAGCCATTTTCTCCATTCTGGCAATGACAGAAGGTGTTTTGCCGCCGACCATCAATCTGGATAACCCGTCTGACGGACTGGATCTGAACCTGGTTCCCAATGTGGCGCAGGAAAAGAAGGTCGATGCAGTTCTGTCCAATTCTTTCGGGTTTGGCGGGACAAATGCCAGCCTGGTCATGAAGCGTGTTTAGGGTACTCACCCTAACTCTGATTTAATGAAGACGGCGAGGCCGGAATGAAGCGGTTTTTCTTCTTTATTCTGGCTCTCTTTCTCCTTTTCAATAGTGCTCTTGCAGGGATCGCAGCTTACGGCTGGGATCTCTTTACTCGTGCTGGGCCGTTGACGGCTGAACGGACACTGATCCTGAAGAAGGGATCGGGGCTCAGGGCCATTGCCGGACAATTGAAAGAAGAAGGCATCATTCATAATGATATGGCCTTTATTTTCGGGGTTCGCATTCGGGAACAGGCCAAGAAACTGAAGGCTGGTGAATTTCTGTTTCCGGCAGGTATCAGTGCTGAGCAAGTGATGGCTCTGTTGGTGTCCGGTAAAACAGTTTCCCATTTCCTGACCATTCCGGAAGGATTGCAGATCCGGGAAGTCATTGCTTTGATTAATGAAGAACCTTTGCTGGAAGGTGATTTGACGCTGGATCTGGAAGAAGGGTCGATACTACCCGAGACCTATCATTTTACCCGGGGCGAAACAAAAGATGCGATCGCCCGTCGGATGAAAAAAGCACTCGGAGAGACACTTGAGGAACTCTGGAAAAACAGAAAGCCTGATCCGCTTGTAAAGACAAAAGAAGATCTCCTGATCCTCGCCTCTATCGTTGAAAAGGAAACGGGCAAAGCGTCCGAAAGAGGGCGTGTTGCAGGCGTGTTCCTGAACCGGCTTGGGCGAAAGATGCGCTTGCAATCAGACCCGACTGTTGTTTATGGCGTCACGCAGGGAAAAGCGGAACTGGGACGTCCAATTTCCAAGAAGGATCTGGCCGCCGTCAATGACTATAACACTTATGTTATAGCGGGTTTGCCGGTCGGCCCGATTTGTAATCCAGGCCGTGACAGCCTACAGGCGGTTCTGGATCCGGTGCAGAGCAAGGATCTGTATTTTGTTGCTGACGGCACGGGAGGGCACTTGTTTGCCAGGACCCTGGCTGATCACAATCGCAATGTCCGCAAATGGCGTAAAATCGAAAAACAGCGGAAAAAGAAGGCTAAACCGTCTACTCATAAATAATCTTCCGGCACAAATTTCTCCCTTCAGGCGTCTTGTCTGCAGGTCAGTGCTTGGAAGGAACCCGCCATGTCCACAACAAACGATTCCGTTCAGACCCTGCTTAAGCAAAGGAGGGAGTTGCGGCAGTGCCTTCAGGAATTGCGTGAGGAGATTTCCGATCTCAACAAAAAAGCACAATCCTTGCCTGCCACGGTCGGAAATACAGCCGGAAAACAGGTGGGAGAGACTCTAACGCCGGCATTGATTACTTCAGCGTCAAAGCAAGCTGAGATACCCGAAAAAGCGGTGGAGAAAACGGTCGTAAAAGAGGCTGATCAACCGGAAGAGAGAACTGACAGTGAACCTCCCGCCCCTAAAGTTGACGAAGGTCATAAAAACAACAGGGATACTGAAGACAAGCCAGTCACCGACCTTAAAAAGCGTGAGGATGACATACAGGATGAGGAAGTAGATGCCTTGGATGAGACAACCCTGTCCTTCCGGGCGAGACTTCTGTCAGACTATCTTTCGAACCATCCGACGACGATTGATGGAAAAAAGCTTGCGAGGCTGGATGCCTGCCTTCCATCGCAGAAGGAAGCATCGGACAATCAGGATGTGGAAGGGCAGGTCAATGACCTTCGCAAAGCCTATCGGGAGGTTTCATCCGCAAGCTATGCGGAAAGTCGGATCAACGGTGAAACCCTGGCTGATAGCATGGGGAATGTCACCCTGCTATGGGGATTGCCGGTTCTTATCGCAAGTTTGGTTCTCGTTGCGTTTCCTTTTATTCTTCTGGTTCAGTCTGTCGCCAGCCGTATGTTCGTTCCGGTTTTTTCCAGTGATGTTCTGCTGGTGCTGGAAGGGGTGGTTGCCTTTCTATGGGGCGGGGCTGGAGCTTTGTCGGCTCTCTCATGGCAGGTTGCGTCAGATGTGCGCAAAAGAACTTATTTTCATGGTATGATCCGGGATCTCGGGCTTCGATTTACGTTTGGCGGTACCCTGGCGCTCGCCTGTCTTTTAATCATCGGGCGCTGGCTGCCCTTTTCCGGCATCCTGGAAGATATGGTTGTCGGGATTGTCGCCTTCTTTATTGGGATCCCGTCTACGGTCTTGTTTAAGATGCTGTTCCGGTTTCTTGTTTACAGGTGATATTGGAGATATAAGGGGCCTTTGAACAGAAATTTTAAGAGAGGCTTTCGTGAGCTTGAACAGCATGACCGGATTTGCCCGTTCCAGCGGTGCACATGCCGATTTTTCCTGGTTGTGGGAAATAAAAAGCGTTAATGGACGAGGCCTTGAGATCCGTTGCCGGATGCCGGGCGGATTTGACCGCATTGAAGAGATCGCCCGCAAACAGATCAAAGACAGGTTTCAGCGGGGCAGTGTTAATGTCCATCTGCAATTGTCACAGACGTCTGACAAGGGAAATTACCGGATCAACCACGCTTTCCTGGAAGAACTGCAGCAGATAGCCGCGGGACTGGTCGAGAAAGGAGTCAGTCAGCCGTCGGCGGATGGTCTCCTGGCTTTGAAAGGAGTGATAGAGGCCGGCGATCAAACAATGGATGAAGAGGCTCGGGAAGCTCTTGAAGCGGCGCTTGCCGCCTCTTTGAAGGAGGCTATAGACAAACTGGCGGAGACACGTGAAGCGGAAGGATTACAGCTTCTTCCGGTTCTTCAGGCTCAGCTAACGGAAATTGAGGAACTGGTAACATCCGCCAGCCGACTTGCGGTAGAACGACCGGAGAAGGCAAGAGAACGCCTTACGAAACAGATAGATCTGGTTCTGGCGCAGGCAGACGGTGTGGAAGAAGGCAGGCTGGAGCAGGAGCTTGCGGTTCTGGCGACAAAAGCGGATGTCTCTGAAGAACTGGATCGCTTGAACGGACATGTTGAAACGGTGAAAGACCTGTTTGCAGAAGAGAAAGACGCTGCGTTGGGACGACGCCTTGATTTCATCTGTCAGGAATTTAACCGCGAGGCCAATACGCTCTGCTCCAAGGCAGGGGATCGGGATTTGACAAAAATCGGACTTGATTTGAAAGTCGTTATCGATAGGCTGCGCGAGCAAGTTCAGAATATTGAATAGGATTTATCGTGCCAGACCAAGCTGTTGAAACTATCCGGATTGAACGCCGCGGATTAATGCTGGTTCTTTCATCTCCGTCAGGGGCCGGAAAGACAACCATCTCCCGGTCCTTGCTTGCCGGTGACGAAAACCTGTCCATGTCTGTGTCAGCAACAACACGGGCCCCCCGGCCTGGTGAAGTGGACGGTAAAGATTATTTTTTCATGGAGCCTGTTGATTTTAATCTGATGGTCAACAGGGATGAGCTTCTCGAACATGCAAAGGTTTTCGATCATTATTACGGAACTCCAAAGCAGGCGGTTGAGAATGCTCTGTCTGACGGGAAGGATATCCTTTTTGACATTGACTGGCAGGGGACCCAGCAACTGGCTCAGAAAGCTGGTGACGATCTGGTAAGTATCTTCATTTTGCCGCCTTCCACGCAAGCGCTGGAACAGCGGTTGAAGAACCGGGCGCAGGACAGTGATGAAGTGGTTGCTCGCCGCATGTCCAAGGCGTCGGAGGAGATCAGTCATTGGGCCGAGTATGATTACGTGGTCGTCAATGACGATATCAAACGGTGTCAGGAAGAAGTAAAGGCTATTCTTCAGGCGGAGAGGGTGAGGCGTATAAGACGCACAGGCTTGCTGCCATTCGTGAACGGCTTGCGGGAAGGCTATTAGTTTTTTTGATGCCGGTAGATTTCTGATAACCGGCAGAATTGCTCAACTGTGATTTCTTCCGCCCTTTGGGTCGGCTTGATGCCAGCGGCAATCAGGTTGTCTTCCGTAGGGCCGCCCAGGCTCTTCAGGCTAGCTCTCAGCATTTTGCGTCGCTGACCAAAAGCCGTTGCGACAACTTTTTCCAGCACATCCATATCTGCCGGAAAGGCAGGTTTTTCTCTCGGGATCAGTTTGACGACTGTGCTGACAACTTTGGGCGGAGGTGTAAAAGCCTTGGGTGACAGATCAAACTGCTTTGACACGCGGCAGAGCCACTGACTAATGATGGAAAGCCGTCCATAGGCTTTTGTTCCAGGTTCAGCAATAAGCCGGTCAGCAACCTCTTTCTGAAACATCAGCGTCATGGATTTGAACTGGTCCCTGGATTTCAGCCATTTAATCAGAAGGGGGGTGGCCACGTTATAGGGCAGGTTTGCAACGATATGTGCTTTTTCGGTCAGGAAATCCGCTTCTGTAACCGACAAGGCGTCAGCCTCAATCACGGTAAGGCGCCCGCCGAAGGCTTCTGAGACGTCAGCCAAAGGCTGAAGGCAGCGCGTATCCTTCTCGATGGCTATAAGCTGTTTGACATTGCATCCAAGAATAGCCCTGGTTAAACCGCCCGGTCCGGGCCCGACTTCCAGAACCGTCTCGCCGTCCAGATTGCCGGGACATCTGGCGATTTTGCCGGTCAGATTAAGATCCAGCAAGAAGTTCTGGCCTAGGGATTTTTCTGCCCTCAACCCGTAGGTATTGATGACTTCGCGGAGCGGGGGAAGATCAGAACCGTCTGTCATGATGCAGAATGCTCACGATGCTGAGCCATCTCTGCGGCCATCTCTATTGCAGCAATAAGGCTGGAAGGACGAGCAATACCTTTCCCGGCGATATCATCCGCCGTACCGTGATCCGGTGACGTGCGGATGATCGGAAGGCCCAGCGTTACATTAACGCCTTTATCAAAATCAATGGTTTTAATGGGGATCAGGGCCTGGTCATGATACATGCAGACGGCAGCATCATAGCCGGCGCGAGCCGCTTTGTGAAAGAGTGTGTCTGCAGAAAGAGGACCTTTGAGATCCACCCCCTCCACTTGCAGTCTGCGAACCAAGGGGGCAATCATTTGGAGCTCTTCCGATCCCATGCTGCCTTCCTCTCCGGCATGAGGATTAAGGCCGGCGACAGCAATGCGGGGTTTAGCAATACCGAAGCGCGTTTTCAGATCCTGATCCGTTGTCCTGATGACATGTTCAAGTGTCTCTTCAGTCAAGATATCTGCAACAGACGCAAGCGGGATATGGATTGTCGCAGGTACCACCTTCAGCTCATGACAGGCGAGCATCATGACAGCTTTCCCTGGCGAACCGGTCAGCTCAGCGAGATACTCGGTATGTCCTGGATGGGAAAAACCGGCATCATAGAGGCGTTTTTTCTGAATGGGGGTAGTGATAATGGCGGCGGTCTCTCCCGAAAGACAGAGCTCGGTTGCCAGATCAATGGCAGCAATGGTCTGAGCCGCTTCCCCGCCTTCGATATCCGGGTCCAGTACCGGCAAGGCACTGGAAAAAGAACGATGAACCTCACGAGTTGATGAGATCCGGGAGATCGGGACATCTTCAAAAAGAGACGTCACTTGTGTCTGAATAAGAGATGTATCGCCAATCAGGCAGAAAGGCGGCAGGTTCAGTGATTGTCTTTCAAGCCAGGCTTTTGCTGCTATCTCAATACCGATGCCTGCCGGGTCCCCCATTGTTACGGCAAGGGGTTTCAGTGTCATTGGAATAATCCCTTAGCGCACTTCAACTGTCGCTTCGCGTCTCAGGTCCTTCAGGTAACGACTGGCACGATTTTCAATCCGTTTGACACCGATCTGCTGACGCGCGATCACTTTGCTGTCACTTTGAGCATTTTGATCTTGTCGGTCGCACACAATAAAAATGCGGTACTTATCTTTATCCAGGAAAGGAGTGCTGGCTTCACCGGTTTTCAGGTTTTCGACCAGTGAACGGAATTTTTCCGGCAGGTTTTTTAGCTCAACCCGACCCATTTTACCGCTTTCGGATGTTGAGATTTCCTGCAGAAGATTAGGAACATAATCACAGCTATCAATAAATCTAGACAGTGAATTAATCAGCTTAATTTGACTGGATTTTGTCCCTTGCTTTTCTGCAGGTGATAGGGGAATGACCAGTTGGCTAAGTTCCAGACGCGCGTTATTTTCCTGTTCCGCAAGGATTTTTCTAATGTCTCTGACGGCGATAATGTAATATCCGTCGGATGTACGAACAGGTTTAGAGATCCCACCTTTCTTGGCTTTTACAACAATGTTTGCCAATTCAGGATCTAAGTCCTCGGACATAACCCATCCAATGGCTCCACCCTTGGCGGCGGTCACGCCACGACTAAACTGGCGGGCAATTCGCGGGAATTTTGCGCCGTTCCGCATTTGCTGCATCAAGTCATTCATCAACTTTCGGACCTTTGGTTCGTCCGATTGAAAATCAACGGGAATGTAAATCTCACTTAAAAGAAATTCTTTTTTTCCTTTATTGGCTTTCATTTTTTTCTGGAGGGCTTCGATTTCCTCTTCAGTTACGTTCACGCGAGGAGCAATTCTACGCCGAATGACCTTGTCCCAGGCTATGCTGGCCCGGATTTGTCCGAGTAGGGTCTCCATATCAATACCGCGGTTTGCAAGAATGGTATCAAGCTGCCCGGAAGGGATATTGTTTTGCTTTTCGACTGCGCTAACAGCTTTGTTAATTTCGATATCAGACACAGTCAAATTATAGCGAGCTGCTTCTTGCAGCTTGAGTCGTTCTTCAACAAGGCGGTTCAGTGTTGGGTTGACGAGTTGTTGTCTTGCTTTTCGTGTATTTTGAATGCCCGACATCAGAACGGTCAAAGAGATGCGTTGGAGCAGATCATAGCCGGAGATTACTTCTTCGTTTACAACAGCTACAATTTTCTGCACTTCCTGTGCTGTTGCACTAACAGGCGCAAAGGCCAAAGCAAACATCACAAAAAGACCACTCATCAATATCCGAAGTTTTTTCATCTTCTGTCTCAATATTTATCGCGTTTTAAAGCAGCCAACTTAGGCACCAAACAGATTATCATTTGTTTCAGTTATCTGTGAACAAAATCAGTTGAAGGGTAACAGTCTTACTCGGAAGCTGACGCTCGTCGAAGGTTCGACATTTCTATCGCGGGTAAATTCCCGTCTCGCTTCAACGGCAAACCCGAAACACTCATCTAGATATTCGATGCCGACTCTTGCATCAATGGAGCCACCACCGTCTTCAAGATTTCTTCGATACTGCCCATACGCACTCCAGAACTCAGCCATTTTGACCTTGCCCTCGACAAAAATCTCGTTCCTTTTCTCAACATCCACCGCCGATAGATTGTCTCGCAACCTTAGATAGCCTAGTCCAAACCAGTTGTCATTACTACCGATCCGGAAATCGATTTCGTTTCTGTCAAGTTTGAGGCTTTCTTTATCAATCCTAACACGCTGGATATACCTTAAGAAATCACTCGGCTGAACTTCCAGGCGCGCAACATAGTCGGATAATTGATCTTCGAGGCCGGTACCAGCATCAAAACTTGTCTCATCTCCTAAATGGAAGCTTTGACCGATCAGGAAGGACGTATAACCTCCGCTTTCTCCATAAAATCCGAAATTTACACCGTAGTTTAGGCGGGGTCCTTCTTCAACTTCGTCTAGGCCGGCATATCTGTTTGAGCCAAACAGATTTGTATCATCGAATTCAAAACTAAGGCTGTCTTCATTTGGGGTGTCTTTACTGCCTAACGCTTCGGACCAGACAGCCTCCACGACGGGTTCAATAAGCTGTCGGGTTGAACCGGCATGCCTAACAAAAGGATAGTTCCATTTGAGAGATAGAGAAGGAATAACGCGGCCGGATAAATTACTGGAAGTATCGCTATTGGCATCAAAAGGATCTTCAAGCTGATCATGGGCATAATAAGCATCGCCTCTTAAAGAGGCGTCTAGTGTAATAACTTGACCGCTGGGTGACGTATAGGGGAGGTGCCAACCACCACTCATAGAAAGCCTGCTTGTATCCTGACCGGCCGAACGGAATAAAGTCAGACCATCAACATTTGCGTTGAAACGAGCTCCATATTTATTGGGTTCGCCAACGTAGGCATAATCAAGCCAGGCAGGAACAAAAGGAATATTATCCTGATCGTCACTGGCTTGTAGTCCTTGAAAAGCATAGGCGCTCAATGATGTGTAATTCCGACCCCTTAATCCTTGGATATAAGCTGTGGATGTGAGTGTATCCTCATTACTGATATCATATTTGTCGAGATAGGTATCGTCATTCGTGGCAAATGCCTTAAATCCCCAAGACCAGGTCGGGTCGATTTTAAAGAAGCCTTCTCCTCGGATATGTCCAAGGAACTCTTGATCTCCGGTTTTAAGGTTATTGTTATCTCTTTCATCGACATATGTAATTGAACCGTCGAGATTGAGATCACCTTGCCTGAAGGCTTGTCGGTACTCAGCAGCTAGGTGAACTCCTTCTTTGGTCGTGACAGTCGGTGAAAATGTCAGATCTTTGTCTTCAGAAATAACATAGTAATACGGTGTTGTGATGCCATAGCCTAAATCGGTAGAATTTAAGACTGTTGGAGCCAGGAAGCCGCTTTGTCGTTCCACTGTCGGGTCTGGATGGCTAAAATACGGAGTGTAAATAACCGGAACACCATAAAATTCCAAAACAGCATGCCGGTAAGTAATCGTTTTTGCTGCTTTGTCATGTTCAACTTGAGATGATTTTGCTTGCCAGAGTGGTGCAGCATTTCTGTTCGTTTCACATAGACGACATGTGCTATACACAGCGTTATTCATGACAACTTTGTTTTCATCAACTCTGACAGCACTTTGCGCTGCAAGTCTTGAATTGTCTGTAAAGAGAATACGGATATCTCGGATTGCACCCGTTTTTAACTCTCTTGCAAGTTCAACCTTGTCCGCAAAGAGAACTTCACCTGTTGGTTCCAGAAGGACAATATTTCCTGAAGCTACAACTTCGTCTTTTTGGACGTTATAGGTAACCATATCAGCTTTTAGAACTCGTTCTCCTTGAACGATTTCTACATTCCCTTTTGCCGTTACGATTTCATTTTGTTGATCGTACCGGATTTCGTCTGCACTAAAGAGAGATTCCTTCTCAAGATTCACGCTTCCGGGTAACTCGGCAGCACCGAAGGCTTTCGAAACAGAGGCTGTCAGTATTGTCGATGTTAAAAGGGCGGTTAGCAAAACTCTCATCAATCAACCGTCCTCCAGATGGAACATCATAGCGAGGCCAAGTAAGGTAATGGTGATTGCTGGAGACCATGCTGCCAACGGTACGGGAAGATTACCTGACATACCAAGCGCCTGAATAATATCCGTCATAAAGTAAAAAAAGAAACCCGTAGCTATTCCAGACATAATAAGAAGGCTTGTCTGCCCGCGTCTGGTAGCTCTTAAACTAAAGGTGGCTGCAACAAGGACCATTGCAAATAACAGCACTGGTCCTGACGTCAAACTGTGCCAATAAATCCGATGCTCCAAAGCCGAGAAGCCCGCTTGTTCCAGAGTTTCTATGAATTCCGGCAGATCCCAGAAAGACAGAGTTTTTGGAGATGCGAAGCTTTCTTGAATTTGTTCGACCGTTAGGCTGGTATCTAGTTGAAGATTATCCTTCACAATACCCGGTTGGTCTGGGCTGGTGATCAGGACGTTATTCAGATCCCAATATCCCTGTCGAAGGCGCGCTCTTTCAGCCTCAATGCGACCGATGAATTTCTCTTTGAGATCGTACTGGAATATAATGACGTCTGCCAGATCGACACCGTGGTTTATTGCGCTTCTCGCATGAATAACCGACAGTCCGTGATCATCAATCTGACGAAGCCATAGATCTCTGGAGGAAATCATCAGAAGGTTGGTCCGTTTGTTATAGTATTTTGCCTCCATTTGATTGAAATGGGAGACCATTGTCGCCGCGATTGGATTGAGGACTGTCAAAACGAAAACACCAAAAATGAGCGCGGTGCCAAGACTAGGCAACAGGAATTGCCAGACGGAGACTCCAGCTGACCTTATTACCGTTAGTTCGTTTGTTCTCGATAACCTGAAAAAAGTAAGCATACCGCCAAAAAGAGCGATGAACGGCAGTAGTTTTTGAAGAAGGTCCGGCAGGCGCAGAAAAACCATCTGTATGATGATCAAAACAGTAATATTATCTTTGCCGCTGGCTCTGCGCAGCAGCTCTATTAGATCAACAAGAATGATAATGGACGCCAGAACACCAAAGATGATCGCGACATTCTTGATGAACTGCTTCCCCAGATAAAGCGATAAACTCCCCCAGAATTTCATCAACTATTTCCTTCCGCAGGCTGGGGAGAAAACTTGAAACCCGGTATCTTTATGGCTCTTCCAGCTGCCAGATGAGCGGCGATACCTGCTGAAAGGAACGGCAAAATATAGAGGATAGGCGTGAGCCACGGGCGAGCTTCTGAGAGACCGAATAAAACCATTGCCGTGATAATCAGTAAGACACCTGATGTTGCCGATGTCAGAATATATCTGACACGGCTTCTGCGGGTGAACTCCCCTGCGGTTACGCCAGCGATAGCAATCAAGGTCAGGCTTATAGTGTAGAGCGGCAATATGAGTCTGTTATGAAGTTCTGTCCTTATTTCGCCAATATTCCGGCGTGTAGCCGGGGAGTCTTCCGGCCAGATAAGTTCTGGTAAGTATCTGGCATTGGGATCCAGCCAGCGAGTTCCGCGTTTCTTTTCAAACTGGCTGACATCCAGGGTGTAATCGTCGAAATAAAGGATACTGAGCTTCGCTTGTTCTTTCTGAACCTCCTGCAAGTTCCCTTTCTTCATAACAAAGCGGGGACCGTCATCGGTTTGCACAAAAGCCCCCTGTTCCGCCATGTAAGTCACAGGTTTTGCAGGATTACGTTCATCATGAACAAGAATGCCCAACAATTCACCAGATGAAGATTTCTCCCGGATATAAACGGTCACACCTCTGGAAAGAGAGTTAAAAACACCTTCTCTGAGGACAACCGAAGCCAGACTTTCCCGCCATTCAAGCCGAAGATCGTCAACGATCCTGATCCCGTAAGGAGTTAGAAACAGTCCGATAAAATAGAGAAAGATCATCAAACCGGTTGCCAGATACAGGGCGGGTCTTGCGATCGTCCACTTACTGAGTCCCGCCGCCCACATAACGACAAGTTCGGATTCTGAGTAGAGCTTGTTAAAAGTAAACAGAGTTCCAAAAAACAGCGCCATTAGCAGAGTGTATTTCAGAATGCCCGGAAGAAGCAGAATGGTCAGGTGCAGAAATGTGGAGATCGGCAGACCATTGATCAGTTTTTCCACGAACTGGAGTGATTGCGACAGCCAGATAATGCCGGTCAGCGCAAAGGTGATGAACAGCAAAGGGGTCAGGAGTTGTCGGATAATATACCAGTTCATATTCGTCATGGCCGGAAGTATAGCGAATGAATTTTTAAGCGCTATAAAGAAGCGTCATAAATAGGGTGAAAATAAGCCTTCAGACCATAAAATGATCAGAATTTTCCGGGTTTTTCCCATAAGTTTTTCAAATGATGCGCCAACACTTCAATATCATTGATTGTTGCGATGGCGGGCCTGCTGGGGTAAGGAAGAGAGATCAACCTTCCCCGGCCAACGAATTTGATCACAACTCAGGTGTTACAGATGAAATTTGCTTTTTCAGAAATCTCCTTGCCAAAACGCAACTCACTTGCTGTTCCTGTCTATGCAGATAAGAATTTCTCATCCACGGCGAAAGAAGTGGATAACATGATAGGTGGCATGTTGTCGCGCGCTGTTGACGCCAGTCGCTTCAACGGAAAGAAGGGAGATATCCTTGAAGTCCTGGCTCCTGCCGGAACGGAAGTCTCTCGGATCATTTTGTTTGGTATGGGGGAGAAAAATGAACTGACCCAGACAGACTTTGAAGATCTGGGAGGGACACTGGTTCGAAAGCTGAATGGTTCCGGTGCAAAGATTGTAACGGTTATTCTGGATGACCTCGGGGACTGTCCGCTGAAGGATAGCGATGCGGCCGCCCGTGTTGCTTTTGGCGCTAAGCTGTGTTCATACAGCTTCAACCGCTACAAAACAGAAGATGATCCGGCTTCCGAACCGTCTTTAGGTAAAATGACAGTTGCCTGCAAAACGTCTTCCGGTGCGCGTAAGGCATTCCAGGATCTGGAAGCTATTGCAGAAGGGGTCTTCATGACCCGTGATCTGGTCAGTGAGCCGGCCAACACCCTGTATCCGGAAAGCTTTGCGGAAAGGTGCAGAGAGCTTAGCAGTCTCGGGGTGGAGATCGAAATCCTGAATGAGGATAAGATGCAGCGTCTCGGAATGGGCGCACTCCTCGGTGTCGGACAAGGATCAGTTCGGGAAAGTCAGCTTGTTGTCATGCGCTGGAACGGGGCCTCCGGTAAGAAAAGCAGTCGTAAACCCATTGCCTTCGTCGGTAAGGGCGTGTGCTTTGACACGGGTGGTATTTCGCTGAAGCCCGGACCCGGGATGGAGGAAATGAAATGGGATATGGGCGGTGCCGGGACGGTAACCGGCCTTATGAAAGCGCTGGCCGGGCGTAAAGCAAAAGCCAACGTTGTCGGTGTCATTGGCCTGGTTGAAAATATGCCCGATGGTAACGCGCAGCGCCCTGGTGATATTGTTACTGCCATGAACGGGAAAACCATTGAAATCCTGAACACGGATGCTGAAGGCCGGCTGGTTCTCGCGGATGCCCTTTGGTATACGCAGGATCGGTTTGAGCCGGAAATCATGATCGATCTGGCGACATTGACTGGGGCAATCATTATTTCATTGGGGCATGAAAACGCGGGCCTTTTCTCTAATAACGATGACCTGGCAGGCCAGATTTTTGATGCTGGTGAAGCGGTCGGGGAAGGTGTCTGGCGTCTGCCTATGTCCAAGGCATATGCAAAACAGATTAAATCTCCTATCGCGGATCTTCAAAATATTGGCACTGGTGGCCGGGGAGCGGGCTCGATTGTTGCGGCTGAATTCCTGAAGGAATTTGTTGGTGATACACCATGGGCGCATATCGATATTGCCGGGATGGCCTGGTCCAAGAAAGATACGCCAACGGTCCCTAAAGGCGGTACCGGCTACGGTGTTCGTCTTCTTGACCGTTTTGTGCGGGATAATTACGAAGGAAAATAGGACTGCCAAATGGTAGAGGTCAGTTTCTATCATCTACAGGCCGAGCCTTTAGAGCGCGCGCTTCCCCGTTTGCTTGAAAAAGTCCATGAGCGGGGAATGCGGGCTCTTATCCGTTTCAGGAATACCTCTCTTCTTGATCAACTGGATCAGGCTCTCTGGACATTTAAACCGGTATCCTTCCTGCCTCATGGTAAGGCCGCTGAAAATAATGCTGGTCATCAGCCGGTTCTACTGGCACTGGAAGGTGAAGAAAATACCAACCAGTCAACGGTTCTGGTTCTTCTTGAGGATAGCGACGCACCGGATCTGGCGGATTATGACCGTTGCCTCTACATGTTCGATGGGAATGATAGCGATCTCCTCGCGGCGGCACGGGAACGCTGGAAGCAATTGAAGGCTGAAGGCGTCGACGTTACTTACTGGCAACAGGGTGAAGGTGGTTGGCAGAAGAAAGCCTGATCACCTATCCATCGGAATAGACAGACCGGCCTTCGTCCGATCCATAACAACGGAAGTTCTGAAACGGCGAACATTCCGGTTATCAAAAAACAGGCGGTGTGTCAGGGTTTCGAAGTCACTCATATTTTCTGCCATACAAATCAGGCAGAAATCCGCTTCTCCTGTTACATAATAGCACTGTTGGACCTGTGCATCTGCACGTGCCATCCTTTTGAAGGCGTCCAGTTGATCCAGCTGCTCTCGTTCCATTTCCACCATGACAATAAATGTCATCGGATATCCCGTTTTTTCGGGGTCAAGGACAGCAATTTCTTTTTCAATAACGCCATCATCCCGCAGTTTTTTCAAGCGGCGCTGAACAGAAGCAATGGACAATCCTGATTTATCGGCAAGGACATCGAGAGTCTGTCGAGCGTTTTCCTGAAGATGCTTCAATAATGCATAATCGGCGGAATCCATAATTATTCTCTTTATTGGTATGAATATGGAGAAATATTCTTGTTTATTTTTCAATTATGATCAAATTAATTCACAGGCGATCTGTATTCTTGTTTCATGACTGATATACAGAAAATGATCTCCTCCTCAGCCGCCTTTAATCCGGATTGGAAAAGGCCGTTTGATATATTGAAATGCCTTCCTGCTTACGATGAAACACCGCTTCTTATCCTGCCGCAATTGTCGGGCCGGGTTATCCGGATCAAGGATGAAAGGGGACGCATGGGAATGGGTGCTTTTAAGGCGGTTGGCGGTATTTATGCCGTTGCCAGACTTATTCAGGAACAATGGTTTCAAAAAACCGGACAGTCATTGGCGACGGATAACTTGTTTTCGGATCAGGTTCGGCACTTTGCAAGCGAACTGGTTTTTGTCTGCGCCAGTGCCGGAAATCACGGTATGGCTGTCGCGACGGGAGCCTCTCTGTTTGGGGCCCGATCCCGCATTCATTTATCCGAAGCTGTATCGAATGTCTTCGAGGAACGGCTTCTTGAGGCGGGTGCCGATGTCGTAAGATCCGGTGCATTTTATGACGATAGTGTCGAAGCCGCCCTTGAGGATGCCGAAAAGAACAAGGCAGTTCTTTTGGCAGATGGATCCTGGCCCGGCTACACTCATCCGCCTTCTCTCGTTATGGAAGGGTATACGGTTATCGGGACAGAGCTCGCTCACCAGTTTGCGAGGGCAGGGAAGTGGCCCAGCCATGTGTTCCTGCAGGCCGGAGTTGGCGGACTGGCGGCTGCCATAAGTATGACAATTCGTGACACATGGGTAAAACAGCCAAAGATTATCATCGTTGAACCTCACGCTGCGCCGTGTCTCAAGGAAAGCTCTGAACAAAAAAGGTTAGTAACCGTTCAAGGTCCTCAGTCCAATATGGGACGGCTTGACTGCAAGGCTCCGTCCCTCCTTGCTGTTGAGGCTTTAGGGCGTTGTAACGTGAATTATCAACTGATGAGTGACCAGGAAGCTTTGGAGGCTGCTGCAACTTTGGCGATGAGGGAGATGAAGACAACTCCGTCAGGTGCTGCCGGATACGCCGCAGCAACACGATATAAGCCTGCTGAGGCAGAAGAGCCTTATGAGCCGCTGGTTATTGTGACAGAGGGCGGAGAGTAGACGAAGGCAGGTTCGCTTAGAGATAGAGGTCCTGACTCTAGGTTGCCTCCAGCTCTTCGAGTTCTTCCTGGGCCGTCATCCATTCTTCTTCCGTCGTTTCAAGATCGCCTTTCAACTTACCTATTTTGGCGACAAGGTCTGCCTGGTAGTCAGCGCCTTTATCATAGGTCTCAGGGTTCGCCAGAATTTCTTCGTGTTTTTTAATTTCCTCTTCCAGCTTTTGAACACGTTTTTCGAGTTTGCTGACTTCCTTCTTTTTTGGGGCAAGAGCCGCCCGCGCCTGTGCGCGTGCTTTTCTCGCTTCCTTTCCACTCAGCTTCGGTGTGGACGGCACGGCAACGGCTATGTCTCCAACCGAAATTTTCTTGCCAACGGCACCGGCACGCGCCTGTTCGAGAACGAATTTTTTATAGTCGTTCATGTCTCCGTTATAGGGGGCAACCCCACCATCACTGACAAGCCAGAGATCATCGGCAACCAGACTCACAAGATGAGGATCATGGCTGATCAGAAGAACGGCACCGTCAAAGCCATTGAGTCCCTGAACCAGAGCCTCTCGAGCATCCACGTCCAGGTGGTTCGTCGGTTCATCAAGGATCAGTAGATGCGGCTTTTCAACAGACAGCAGGCAGAAATTCAGGCGGGCCTTTTCGCCGCCGGAGAGCTGTTTGACTGCCACGTCTGATTTATCCCGGTTAAAGCCAAATTGCCCCAGACGAGCCCGGACTTGTGACTGACCGGCATTGCCCATCTTTTCGGACAAATGCTGGTAAGCACTTTCTTCGGGTCTCATTTCATCCAGTTGGTGCTGCGCAAAGAAACCGATTTTCAGCTTGGAAGACTTCTGTAACTGGCCCAGTTGGGTTTTCAGGCGTCCGGCAATCAGTTTGGCAAATGTTGATTTCCCGTTCCCGTTTGATCCCAAAAGGGCAATCCGGTCATCCATATCAATTCGCAGATTAAGATGCTTCAAAACATGAGATGCTTCGGAATAACCGGCCGCACATTCCTCCATGGAAATGATAGGAGAGGAAAGAGGCTCCGGGGTCGGGAAAGTGAAATTGACGGTATATTCCTCCATCACGGAGGCGATGGGTTTCAGTTTCTCCAGCATCTTAACCCGGCTCTGTGCCTGGCGAGCCTTGGAAGCCTTGGCCCGGAAGCGATCAACAAAAGACTGCAGATGCTTGCGTTGGGCTTCCTGCTTTTTAGCCATGCCTTCTGCAAGGGCAATTTTCTCGGCGCGGGTCTTTTCAAAAAAGTCGTAGTTACCGGTATATTTAACCAGCTTCAACTGATCCAGATGGATGATCGTTTCGGCGACATTATTAAGCAGATCCCGATCGTGACTGATGATGATCAGTGTGCGCTGGTAGGATTTCAGGAAATTCTCCAGCCAGAGAGTGGCTTCCAGGTCCAGATAGTTGCTCGGCTCATCAAGCAGCAGCAAATCAGGTTCAGCGAACAGGGTGCCTGCCAGCGCAACGCGGGTTCGCCACCCGCCGGAAAACGACGAACAGGAGCGTTGCTGGGCCTCATGATCGAAGCCAAGGCCGGAGAGAATTTTAGCGGCCCGGCTTTCTGCGGTATGGGCGTCAATATCTGCAAGGCGCACATGAATATCGGCAATTCGTGCGGGGTCCGTGGCGGTTTCTGCTTCGTCAAGCAGGTTTTTACGTTCTATATCCGCATCCAGAACGGTTTGCAGGAGGCTCTCCGGGCCTCCCGGCGCTTCCTGCGGCAATATACCGAGGCGCGCGCCGTTTCTCATTTTAAGATCGCCGCTATCGGCGTGAATTTCCTGTGTGATGAGTTTGAACAGCGTTGATTTACCGGTTCCGTTCCGTCCGACAAGGCCGACTTTGTGGCCCATAGGGATATGAACAGAAGCATCTTCCAGTAATGTCCGGCCCGCGATGCGGTATGTCAGGTCTCTGATTTGTAGCATGTGGCAGTCTCTACCAGCTTTCAGACAGCTAGAATAGGAAAATAGACGGCTATTTCAGAAAAATGATGTAAATCGGTTGCAGCAACGGGCCTGGGCCGTTATAAGGCGCGCAATATTGTTTTTTCCCAACATAACCAGAGTGAATACAATGGCTATTGAACGCACCTTTTCAATTATCAAACCCGATGCAACCCGCCGTAACCTGACCGGTAAAATCAACGCCAAGCTGGAAGATGCCGGACTGCGTATCGTTGCCCAGAAGCGTATCCAGATGACCCGCGAGAATGCTGAAACATTCTACGCAGTTCACAAAGAACGCCCTTTCTTTGGTGAATTGGTTGATTTCATGATCTCCGGCCCGGTTGTTGTTCAGGTGCTGGAAGGTGAAAACGCCGTTCTGAAAAACCGCGAAGTCATGGGTGCCACAAACCCTGCGGACGCTGACGAAGGTACAATCCGCAAGGAATTTGCCGAAAGCATCGAAGCAAACTCCGTTCATGGTTCCGATAGCCAGGAAAATGCTGCAATCGAAATTGCTTACTTCTTCTCAGGTGCCGATATCGTCGGCTAAACCTGAAAGATATGACCAAAAAAGCCCCGGACATTTCCGGGGCTTTTTTGTTGTCTGGTTTCCCAAACTTTATTCTTGCGCAGCCGTTTCTGAACTGTTGAACAGGTTGATCGGCTCTGCGGCTTCCCGGGGATTTTCGCTGTGTTTGCAGTGACCGTCGACAATGGCACCCGGTTCGATGCTGAGAGAAGTATTGATCACATCGCCGCGCACGCTGGCGGTTGACATGATCGAGACATCAATGCCGCGAATACCGCCATCTACTTTGCCGCGGATCATAACGTCTCCGGCATCGATAGCGCCCGTTACGTGGGCTGTTTCACCCACATTGAGCTTTTCCGCCCGGATGTCACCCGTAACGATACCATCGACTTGCAATTCACCGTCACAGGCAAGATTACCTGTGATGACGAGGCCTTTGGCTATAATAGAAGGCATGCCGTTGCTACTCGACGGAGAGCCTGTTTTTTTATCACCATTTCCCGAAAACATCGATAGATCGCTCCTTCCAGAGGGTTAGCCGTCTTTCTTTGGAACAGCTTTAAAGGCGTATTTGCCGGCTTTAAAGAATTTCGCGGGGTCCTGGGGTTTCCCGTTATAAAGAACTTCATAATGAACATGCCGGCCTGTACTTCTACCGGTGGAACCCATGGTGCCGACCTTGGTCCTGAAATCGATTTTCTGCCCGCGTTTGACATAGATCTTTTTCAAGTGACCATATTTGGTCCGGAAACCCTGACCGTGATCAATTTCGACCAACAGGCCATAGGCACCGCTTCTGCCGGCTTTGACAACTTTCCCGGGGGCTGTTGAATAGATTGCCGTATTCTTGGGAGCGGCGATATCGATCCCGGCGTGGAAAGCCCGTTTTTTGCGGATCGGATCCCGGCGCATACCAAAACTGGAGGAGACATATCCAACATCCGTCGGTTTAGCGAGCGGGATGTTTTTCATGATGGTGTTAAGCGATGTCCATTTGGCGAGACTTAGCTCCATTTTCTGGGCGTTGTCGTAATATTCCTGTTCGGCTTTCAGAACATCACTGGTACGCGCAGCACTGACAAAAGGACCACCCCGGCCTTCAATATTGTCCAGCGACAGGATTTCATCCGGATTAAGACCGGTCAGTGTGATGGTTTCCTTCAAGGCATCAATGCCTTGCTCGGCTTTTTGCTGGACGCGAGCAATCAGTTCCTTGTTTTCGGTGCTGATGGTTTCAAGCCGCGATTTCAGGCTGGCAATCTGCGTCCGCAGATTTTGCTCCATATTCTCTTTGCTCCGACGTTCCTCTTCGAACTCGCCGAGCCGGATTTTCGTATTCTGGAGGCGGTTATAGATATCGTCTTTACTGGACTGGAACATCTGCAGTTCGCGGTTCAGGGAGGACAGTTTTTTCTGGGCTATCAATTTGGCCTCGGCGAACTGATCCCGTTCTTCCGTGCGATGATAGAGTGCTTTGTTGATTTTCGTAATCTCAAGAGACAGGTTTTCGCTGCGCTCATTGGTCAACTTAAGCTTGTCACTCAACAGGGTGATCCTGTTTTCAAGATCCCGGGCATATTGATCTCGGCTGCTCAGATCGGTCGCTGTCTGTTTCAGACTGGCCGTTGCCGTTTGAAGGGTGCTTTCCAGATTTTGTCTCTCTGACAGGATATCTTCAAGCCTGGCATATTGCTGATCCAGCTCCCGTTTGGTCATGGACAGGTTTGATTTAGACAGGAGCAGGCTGGAAGAAACCTCCCGAACTTTATCCTGAAGCAGTGCGAGCTGCTGATCCTGTCGCTGGATCGTGTCCTGGTGCAGGCTCGACTGTATGGCAAGCGCGCCCATCAAAGCCATTAGGGAAAAGCCGCCAGCCAGCACACCCATCTGGGTCTTCTTGCCGACCTTCAAATAGGTCAATTCACCCTGTGTGCTGATAATAATCTGCCGGTCAGCAAATATCCTGTTGAGTACAGGTTTGAACTCCATAAAGCTCCCCACTCTTTAATCGGTAATGTACCCAGACTTTCCCCGGTCGGTAATTAAACCGATTTTTAACAAAACTGCAACTGCGGAACGGGATTTGCGAGCGTCTTTATAAGAGGGGTTTTAGGAGCGACTAACCGGTGTTGAGAGGGGAAGATAGTAATCGGGCGAAAAGCCGGCGCGACGCCTGGCATCTTCGTTAAAGGGAGGTTTTAAAAGGCCTCTGAAGTTTTCCCGAACCATCTTCTGCCAGTGTTTCTTGGCTTCCATATTAGTTTTGAGGCACATATAATGGAACCATCGGTTGCCGGTGGCTACATGGCCGATCTCCTCATCCAATATGACTTTGAGGATATCTGCGCTGGCAAAATCCTCCATTTTGGCGAATCGATCAATCATGGCCGGTGTTACATCGAGCCCGCGCGCCTCCAAGACCATTGGTACGACCGCAAGTCGGGCGGTAACATTGTGGCGGGTTGACCAGGCAGCTTCCCACAGACCGTCGTGAGCCGGGAAATCACCATAAGAGAAGCCAAAGTCGGCTATTCGGTCCGACAACATCTGAAAATGTTTGCCTTCCTCATCGGCAACCTGAACCCAGTCGTCATAGAAACGGCGAGGGAAGCCTTCTGCGGTGAAGCGGGCAATCATATCCCAGGCAAGATCAATGGCGTTGAGTTCAATATGTAGTACCGCGTGCAGGAGAGTTGCCCGGGCGGCATCCGACTGCCCGCGTCGCCGCGGCATTTCTGTTGGTGATATCAGATCGGGCTTCGCGGGCCGGGCCGGGCGTTCCGGCGGATTTGCATGACCGATATCCATTGAGCGATTTGCGTACCATTTGGCCGCGTGAGACCGACTGAGAGCCGCCTTTGCAGCGGCCTCCTTCGTTTCCAGAACCTCAAGAGCAAGATCGCAAAGCGTTGTCATTGTCTGCGCGTTTCCGTTTGAGATTACAGAGCTCTTGCTGCTTCCAGAACGGCCTCTACATGGCCTTTAACTTTAACCTTCCGCCAGATACTGCGCACGGTTCCAGTTTCATCGATCAGGAACGTCGCTCTCTCAATCCCCATATATTTGCGGCCATACATATTCTTTTCGACCCAGACACCAAAGGCTTCACATGTGGTGCCTTCTTCATCACTTGCCAGCAAAACCGACAGATCATGCTTGGTGCGGAACTTTCCGTGTTTGGCAATGGTATCTTTGGAAACGCCAATCACCTTGACATCCAGCGCATCAAAGTCGCCGGCCAGTTCCGTAAAGCCTTTTGCTTCTGTGGTGCAGCCGGGCGTATCGTCTTTGGGGTAGAAATAAATCACATATTTCTCACCTTTGAGAGATGCGTTGCTTATTGTACCTGCCGTATCCGTCGGCATTTCAAAAGCGGGAACTGTTTTTCCTTCTTCGGTCATATCGGTAAACCTCCACCATGTTCGGATTTATGATTTCACTTATCAGTGCTGCGAGAGCGTTACAAGAGGCAGGCTGTTCAAAAACCGAATCTGCTACCTCCGGCTGACTTATTTACGTCTCAAAAGCCGTAATGGTTCACTGAGGTTCGATGGACGGAAACAAACCTGTTTTTGCGGGAAAATCGGTTGTCCCGCAGTAGCCGCGGATGACGGGAAAACTGCCCAGAAATTTCCACCAATCGGCCCAGATCAGAACTTTTTGCCGCCACGATCTCTGAACAACGTGCGCCTCGAGCAGGACAATCCTGCCGTAAAAACGATATATGTTATGGAGACCTTTGATGAAAAAAATGATGATTGCGGCAACGGCCTTGA
>DIYE01000282.1 GCA_002428885.1 Alphaproteobacteria bacterium UBA6062 | reverse complement strand
CCAAAACAGGCGTTTCCGGCGTGTCCGAGGTTAAGCAGACACGACAGACTACCAAACCTGTTCAGGTGAAAGTCCTGAAAGGCAAGGTTACGGAAACGCCCCCTATTGAATTTGAAAATGCCACTTACCGGGTTGCCAAGAACTCCAATGTGCGAGGCGGACCGGGAACCAATTATGTTAAAGTCGGATCTTTGCAGCAAAATAACCAGGTGACGGTTCTTGGAAAGGTTATCGGAAAAGACTGGTATCTGATTTCCGAAAAGGGAGCCGGCAGCGGGTATGTTCATGCTTCTCTTCTTCAGAAAAATACCAAGGCCCCGGCTCCGAAGGCAACTGCGGTTGCTGCGGCTCCTTCCGATGTTGTTGAGGTTACCATTCCGTCCGGACAGACTTGCCGCATTGTGACGCAAAAAGTGAAACTGGCAGATGGTAAGGAAGAAGCGAATGAGGTCACGGTATGTAAAGGACCGGACGGCGGTTGGGAGCTGGTGTAAGCTTGTGCGGTTTCCCGGACTGATAGCTTTGACGCTTGGATGCCTGGCATGTGCTTTCCCGGCCCAGGCGAAAAGCAATGATAAGCTTCGGCTGATCATGAAAGACAAGAGAGTCTATGTCTATCAGTTGAAGAAATGGGCCAAATGTGCAGATACGGTCAAGTTTCTGACCATTGCGTCGGATCCCTCCATATATAAGGGGGATCGGGTTCATCTGCAGAAGATCGCCGGCGGTGTTCGGGCTGTTACCAGTATTACCTGCAAACGCATGAAGGCGATGTCTATTGTTGGTTTTCTGGGTAAGGAGGTTGCCTATACCGGTATTGCCAGTGCATCTGGAGGATGGCGGCTGAAGACTGTTCCTGTGAAGAAGAACTCAGGTACGACATCAAGCGGAAACAAGAAACGTACGCCGACGGCGAAGGCCTCTCCTAAAGCCTCTCCGAAGGCTGTTCCGGCACCGATCAATCCTGCTCAGGATAAAAATTTCTTTGCCGCTCTGGCCCAGGCGGAAGAACCGGAGAAGCCGACTGTTCAAAGCGGTCAGGGGAATGATCATAGTAATCGGGATGATGGTGATCAGGTTGCGGCGCTGCCGCCTGATACTATCTCAGATGCACAGCGGCGGGATGGTATTTCCTATCGCAAGCTTTCCGGCGATTTACCTCAGTTGATGGATATGTCCAGTGCAGACATGCTGAAATCCTGTATCAAGATCGGGAAGAAGAAAAATAAACCCGGAGACGCCGATATATTGGCATTGAGGGTTTGTCGGGCGCTTGCTTATTCCGCTGGCCAGTATGACCTGGCGGTGAAAATCGAGGGGAGGCTTGATAAATGAACATCTCAAGCATTTTTGGGGGAGGACGCCGGACTTTGAAGGCTGGGCTATTGGCTCTCTTTATGGCATCTATCTCAACAAGCGCTCTCCTCCCCAACACGGTGCAGGCCAAAACATCCGACTCGGTTCTTGCCGCAACCGCTATGGATTATTTCAAAGAAGCGGATAGGCGTCGTAAAGGAGAAAATCTGTTCCGCATGATGCTTGTCGTCGATCAGATTTTGGCGAACCATCCCAAGAGCATCACAGCCCTTAGGCTTCGCAAGAATAAGTTTAAAGGCGTCGATCTGGAGGATGTTCGCGAAACGGCTGAGGAATGGGCGGAAGATAATCCGGGAAAAGCCGATAAGATACGGGCCGCCTACAAGACTGGCGCTGTACCTGGTGAGAGCAAAAAAACTGCGTCCAAGGAAAGAAAAGCCGTATCAAAACCGAGGAAAAACACACCTGCTGCTCCTGTCAGGAAAGAGGAGCCGGTTGTCGCTACGTCACCGGTAGTCGCTCCGGCCGTGATCGAGCGGACCGTAAAATATACCCAAAAAGATATCATCCGGATGCTGAAGGATTCAACGGTTCTTATTCTGGTTATGAAGACCTATAAGGGCAAGTTGCGGGTTGTTGGAACGGGAAGCGGATTTTTTATTAACGACACTCAAATCCTCACTAATGCTCATGTTGTGCGTGGTGCAGAGCAAATTGTTCTGGCCAGTCATAAGTTAGGTATTGGCGTTGGCACCATTTATCGGGTTGGAATGACATCGAAGGGCCTTGGCGTTGATGCCGCTATCGTAAACGCTGCCGGTATCAAACCAGATAAAACCCTGGTTTTTGCAAAGAGTGTTATTGAGGGAGATAACGTCGCGATAGGCGGATTTCCGGGAATTATTGCAAATACCGACAGGACTTTTTCACGGTTGCTGCATTTTATCGATGAGCGGGTTGTTCCGTCCAAGGATGATGTGCCGTCACCTCGATTTTCTTTCGGTGCCGTAGAAGGCATCTTCATCAACCGCCAAGGTAATGAAGATCTTCAACATGGTGTGGAAACCACTGGGGGAAACAGTGGCTCGCCCATTGTTAATTCCTGCGGGCATGTTGTCGGTCTTCATTATACCGGGGTCAGCAGAAAAAAAGACAATTCAAAATTTAATTATGCCCACTCTTATCGAGAGGTGGAGAAATTTTTGAAGAATAACGGTGTCTCATACCAAAGAGCCCAGGCTGAATGTGATCAGGGATGATAGCGTGATCAGAGGAACGGAAAGACAGAAGGAAGAGGGGAACAGAATGTCTGGCCTGATTAAAAAAGAGAGATACTCTCGGTGGGTGATGAAATTAGCGTCTATTGTTACAGGTCTCTCCCTTGGTTTGGCCATGCTTGCGCCTGCGCAAGCGGAGCAGGCTAACCTCGGCATTATGTCCGGCGGGGTGAACGGTACCTATGTTCGAATTGCCCAGAATATGTCCGATGCGCTGGATAGCAGCGAGCTTCGGATTATCACCATGCTTGGCAAAGGATCCCGACAGAATATCAAGGATTTGATTGAACTGGACGGCACTGATCTGGCCATCGTGCAAAGTGATGTGCTGAGAGAGGTCGCCAATTCAAAATCCATCCCCGGTGCGACAGGCTCCATTCGCTACATAACCAAGCTCTATAATGAGGAAATTCACATCCTCGCCAAGAAGCCGGTCAAGAGCCTTAAATTTCTGGAAGGCGCGTCAGTGGGGGTTGGACGTCAGGGAAGCGGAACGGAAATGACGGCTTCCATCCTGTTTAAGGGACTGGGGATCGAAGTTGACCCGATCAATGTTTCCGGTCAGGAGGCTTTGGAAGCACTGGAGGAAGATCTGATTGAGGCTGCTGTTTTTGTGGTTGGTAAGCCCAGTAATCTTCTCAAGAGTCTGGAGGAAGACTCCGAATATAAGCTTCTTGACATTAC
This sequence comes from Alphaproteobacteria bacterium UBA6062, assembly GCA_002428885.1. Lineage (GTDB taxonomy): Bacteria > Pseudomonadota > Alphaproteobacteria > Sneathiellales > Sneathiellaceae > Sneathiella. The sequence goes on along the minus strand of DIYE01000282.1, from coordinate 4,406 downwards.
CCTGCCGAAAAGCGTCGACTTTCCTTACTTCGAAACCGAACTTTCCCATAAGGATTATCCCGGCCTGATTGGCAAAGGGGACGAGGTATCAACGGTTGCCGTCGGTGCGATCCTTGCTGTCTTCAACTGGCGGGAGGGATCACGTCGATACAAGCTTCTGGAGAAATTTACGGACCAGCTTTTCAGCTCCATAGATGTGCTGAAAAGCGGCCCTTATCATCCAAAGTGGGGGAATATTGATATTTCCACTGAAGTTCCCTCCTGGAAGCGGTTCAAGCCGGCCGGGCAGTGGCTGCAGAAAAACGGGAACTGACGAGAGCGGAACCGCTTAACGGAGATTGTTGCGGGATAGCTCCGAGACGGAGCTGGCACCCATGAGGCGCATATCTCGTTCAATTTCTGCCTTCATCAGCTCGAGGGCCCGCTCAACACCGGGCTGACCGGCAGCCGCCAGGGGATAGAGATATCCCCGCCCGATACCGACAGCCTTGGCACCCATGGAAAGAGCCTTCAGGACATGGGTGCCACGCTGGACACCGCCATCCATCAGGACATCCAGCTTATCTCCGGCTGTATCCAGAACCTCGCCAAGCTGATCGAAAGCAGTCCTGGAGCCATCCAGTTGCCGTCCGCCATGGTTGGATAGGACAACGCCTGTACAGCCGATAGAGGCCGCCGTCGCTGCATCTTCGGCCGAGATTACGCCTTTCAGGCAATATTCACCGCCCCATTCCTGCACCATCTCTGCGACATCATCCCAGTTCATTGTGGGATCCAGCATTTCGGTGAAATACCGGCCGATAGATAAAGCACCTCCGCCCATATCAATATGCTCTTCAAGCTGAGGTAATCTAAATCGCTCATGGCAGACATAATTGAGGCCCCAGGCAGGTTTAATGGCGAATTGTATCATGCCGCCGAGGGTCAGTTTAAAGGGAATTGAAAAGCCGGTTCTGAGATCTCGTTCCCTGTTGCCGCCGGTAATACTGTCAACGGTGAGCATCATGACATTCACGCCGGCCTCTTTTGCCCGTTGCATCATGGCGCGGTTCAGGCCCCGGTCCTTGTGAAAGTAGAACTGATAGACTTGAGGATTGTCATGTTTCTTACGAAGGTCCTCCAGACTGACGGTACCAAGGGAGGAGACACCGAACATTGTTCCGAATTTCGCAGCCGCTGCGGCGACCGCTCTTTCTCCCTGATGGTGGAAGAGCCGTTGCAGGGCGGTGGGTGAACAGTAAATTGGCAGATCAAGTTTTTGCCCCAGGACCGTCACCGACAGGTCAATGTCTCGAACGCCGTTAAGGATGCTGGGCACTAAATCTACATTTTCAAAGCTGCTGGTATTCTTGCGATGGGTTACTTCATCGTCGGCGGCACCATCGATATAATTGAAGATCGGTCCCGGCAGTCTTCGGCGGGCCAGTTCGCGAAAATCATGAAAATTGTGACAGTCCTGAAGTCGCATTGCAGGCCTCCTGTTGACGATGATGGAAGCTTCAATTACCTTATCTTCTTTAGATGGTCAAGTTTGTTTACCAGCGCTTAGGGTGCCGGTAGTTCTAAAAGAGAGACGGATAGTCATGACGGTATTGCAATCGCCAGAGGCCTTGTTTGAGCCGGTCAGCGGTGACCCGCTCGCGGAAAAAGCGGCGCGGCAGATTGAGGAATATATACTCAGCGGTTTGCTGAAAGAAGAAAGCCGTCTGCCGGGTGAGAGGGATCTTGCTGCTCAACTGGACATCTCCCGCCCGAAATTGAGGGAAGCCTTAAAGCTATTGGAGAAAAGGGAGCTGGTGAATATCGTGTCAGGGGAGGGATTGTATATTGCCAGGCTGTCAGGCCCGGTTATGTTGCCGGCCCTTGTTTCACTTTATACACGACATCCGACCGCCCTGGATGACCATCTGGAATACCGCCGTCATCAGGAGGGCTTTGCGGCACGATTGGCGGCAGAGCGGGCAACGGTCCGTGATCATGACCGGTTGACGGAACTGGTGTCCAGAATGAAAGAGGTCCACACCAGTGGTACCGAAGAGGAAGCCTCCGATCTCGATTCCCGCTTTCATATGGCTATCGTCGAGGCCAGCTATAACCGCACCCTCATTCACACAATGACCAGTCTCTATGACCTTAACCGGCAGTCTATTTTCTTCAGTCGCCGGGAGTTGTTTTGCAGCGCAAGGGTTGCTTCGGATCTTTTGTCGCAGCATGAGGCAATCACCCGGGCCATAGTGGCCGGTGATCGCCATCAGGCGGAACAGCAGGCGATGGATCATGTGGATTACGTGCGGGATGCACTGCTGGCGGCTCTGCGCCGACAAGAGCGTGAAGATGTTTCCCGAAAGCGGGAAATTCTCTAAGCCGGGTTCCCGAGAGGGCGCCTGTGACCAAGAGTCTCATGGTTTTGATATATCAGTCATGCGATAAATCCGGATAACTGAGGGCAAAGAAGGGTATTGGAATGGACAGGCGGCAGTTTATTCTAGGAGCCGGAGCAGCAACACTGGCAGGTGGCGGACTGGCGGGTGCCTGGCAGGTAAGGCACGCGTCGGCTTCACCGCTGGCTCTTAAGCTGCAGAAGGCGCGGTATTTCCTGACCGAAGATATTACCGAAAATATGGTAAGCCTGCTGCCTGATGCACCGCCGCCAGTGATTCGGATGCGGCAAGGTGATCTATTCTCTGCCGATGTGACAAACGGCTTGGCAGATTACACTTCCATGCACTGGCATGGTATCCGGGTTCCCAACAAAATGGATGGTGTTCCCTATCTCACCCAGTTTCCCATGGCTGAAGAAGAAACCTATCGGTACAGCTTTACCCCCGAAGATGCGGGAACCTATTGGTATCACCCCCATTGCATGACCATGGAACAGATGGCACGGGGCTTAACCGGTATCATCATTGTAGAGGAGCGTGACCCTCCGACCGTTGATGCGGATATTGCTGTTAACCTCCGGGATTTTCGTCTCAAGTCCAATGGGCAGTTTGAAGATAAGTTGTTCACGGCAAAGGGAGCAGCAAGAGGAGGCACGAAAGGAACCGTTATCACCGCCAACTGGCAGCGGAAATATCTGGAGGAAGCTCCCGCAGGCGGTCTGGTAAGATTACGGCTTGTGGCAACAGATCCGACCCGGATCTACAAACTGGTGCTGGCAGGTGCGCAAGGCATGATTGTTGCGCTGGACGGCCATCCTCTTTCCGTAAAACAGCCTCTGCCCACGGAGAAAAACTCTCTCATTCTGTCACCAGGCCAGCGAGCGGACATCATGCTTCGAATGCCGGATGGAGAAGGGCAGGAGGTTCTTGTTTCAACACTGCTCGGTTATAGACAGCATGGGCTGGTGCGGCTGAAGGGGCGAGGCATGACCCTAAAGAGGGATTTAAGGGATCTTAGGCCTCTGCACCCTAATCCGTTGTCGGAACCTGATCTTAAAACAGCGGAGCGGCATGACCTCATTTTTGGCTGGTCGCCAGAGGGAAATGGCACTCGCAACGGTTTTTGTGGTTCTTTTGGGTATACTTTCTGGTCAATTAATAAAACCCCCTGGGCCGGGGATGCTGTTCAGGGTACTCAGCCGCTGGTAACAATGAAGTTGGGCAGGAGTTATATATTTCGGCTTCAAAATGAAAGCCCCAACCAGCATCCGATCCATTTGCACGGACTGACTTTTAAAGTGCTTTCGTCCAATCTAGGGGCGGTTGCTCCGATCTGGACGGATACGGTGCTCTTGCGGAAAAATGAAATCGTCGAGATCGGATTGGTTGCGGATAATCCTGGCGATTGGGCATTTCACTGTCATGTTATCGAGCATCAAAAGTCCGGTCTGGCCGGGTTTGTTCGTGTCGTTTAAAAATATTATTTAAAACAGATAGTTAGGGTGATTTCCTGTTCTTTCTTTTCGTTTGAACAGGTTTTTTGAATTTTCTTGTTGCAAATGATTATTAATAGCATATATAATCCTAAACAACGGTTCAGGAGACATGGAAATGGATAGAAAGGCTTTTTTAAAAACAGCGAGTTTCGCCGTTCTTCATTTCAGCGTTGCGTTTCTGGTCGGATATATCTTGACGGGCAGCTTTTTGATCGGGGGACTGATCGCGCTTGTCGAGCCGGTGTGTAACACGATTGTTTTCTATTTTCATGAACGCCTGTGGACGGCGTTCTCACAAAAGGGGGAGCCCATGGCAGTCTGATTTCATAAGGTCGTAAGTTCTAGAATGACGGTTTTCTGGTGCGATAAACGGCAAAGGGCTGCAAGGAATAGTTCGCCAGATGGGGGGAGCCCCATCTAAGAAGTATGATGCAGCAGACCAAAGCCGTTTTCGCATCCTTCGGACAGGATCGGTTTTCGCCTCTGCGGCGTCAGCCAAGCTTGGAAATGAACCACATTTCCTGCACTT
>DIYE01000288.1 GCA_002428885.1 Alphaproteobacteria bacterium UBA6062 | reverse complement strand
CCGCCGGCATGTATACAGCCGGCGCCCTCAATACCAAATGTCCCGGATGTCGGATAGACATTCTGGATAAACTGGCAACGCCCTATGGCCTTGTTCGGGCGGGCGTTGCACCGGATCATCAGACAACCAAAAATGTCTCTCGGGCCTATGACAAGATCATGGAAAACGACAATGTCCGGTTTGTTGGAAATCTTGCCTTTGGAGAGGATATCTCCCTGTCAGACCTGCGGGCACTTTATGATGTGATCATTCTAGCAGTCGGTACACCAAAGGATCGCTCATTGGGTGTTCCGGGCGAAGAAAAAGCCGGTGTCTTTGGCGCCCAGACTTTTGTCTACTGGTATAACGGTCACCCGGAATATCGCGATGCTGTTCCTCATCTGAAAATCGAAAATGCCATCGTGATCGGTAATGGTAATGTGGCACTGGATGTCGCACGGGTCATGCTTCGAACGGAATCAGAAATGCAACATTCGGATCTGGCCGAGCATGCGGGAGAGCATATTTTCTCCAGCCCCGTCCGGAATATTCATATTGTCGGTCGCCGCGGCCCCGAACATGCGCAGTTCTCATCCAAGGAACTCGGTGAGCTGAAAGACATGCAAAATGCTGTCCCTTATTGCGATCCTGCCGTTATTCCGGAAGATCTCTCAACCGATGACAGTAAACGGGACAAGGTGGTCAATACCAATTTGGGTTTTCTTCGCCGTTACTCGGAGAACCATCCGAATGATCACCACCGGGCTCTCCATCTTGACTTTTTCCTCTCTCCTTACGAAATCTTAGGGGATGACACAATCCGTGCGGTGCGATTTGAACGCAATGCCGTCCGGGACGGACAAGCCGTCGGAACCGGAGAGATGATTGACCTTTCCTGCGATCTGCTCGTTACCTGTATCGGATATGAGATGGGACCACTGGATGGTCTACCGGTCGAAAAGGGTCTGATCCGGAATGAAGAAGGACGGGTATCAGACGGCCTCTACGTGGTTGGTTGGGCCAAACGCGGACCGTCCGGTACGATTGGAACCAACCGGATTGATAGTCAGAATGTAGTAGACCGAATTCTGGAAGATTATTGCGACCTTCCCGGCAGCGACAGACCCGGCCCGGCTGGCCTTGATGCCTATTGTCGTGATAAAGAAATACAGACAGTCTCGTTTGAAGACTGGCAAAAAATAGATATAGCGGAGCAGGAACTGGCGGGCGGTGCGTCTCCGCGTCGGAAATTTGTACGAAAGAGGGATATGTTGTCCCTCGTCCGTGAGAGTAAAAACACATGATCATTGCGCAGTTAAGTGATCCCCATATCGCCGCACCAAATACCGAGTTTGATGCGTTATACAAAACATCAGAAAAATTAAAAACCGCAATAAAATCAATTAACCGGTTAAAAAATAAACCTGATCTAATCATGATAACCGGGGATCTGGTCAATTGCGGTGAGGAAGCAGAGTATAAAATCCTGAAATCGATCCTCAAAGAACTGGACATCCCCTGTTATCTGGGGATTGGAAATCATGACTGTCGTGAAACCTTTCAAGCCGTCTTTTCTGACCAAGGCTACCTGCCCGAAAACGGCTTTGTTCACTATTCCATTGAGCAGGAAAATCTGCGACTGATCATGTTGGACACGAATATCTTCCAAGCACCACAGGGAGTTCTATGCCCTGAAAGACTGGCCTGGCTGGATAAAACTCTTTCCGAAAAACCGGATATGCCAACCCTCCTCTTCATGCATCATCCTCCCTTTAAAACAGGGATTAAAACCATGGATAACATGGGACTTGAAGAGGCGAAGGCCTTCGGACAAGTCGTTGAAAAGCATGATCAGGTTATCCGTATTTTCTGCGGCCACCTGCACCGTCCCATCCAGTCCGTCTTTCACGGAACGCCGGTTCAGGTATGCCCGTCCACCTCCCATCGGGTTATGCTCTGCCTTGAGGGAGACGAAACGCTCGCAACCACATCAGAACCCCCCGAGATTTTGCTGCATGTCTGGGACGGCAACAACCTCGTCACGCATAGTATGCCGACAGCAGATTATGAAATTCTCTGGAAACTGGAAGGCGAGCTTTACTAACGAAACCGCCTTGCCCTGCTTCATGACCAGAACATCAATTTCCAAAGACATTTTTCTTGATGGCCAACAGATGTTCTTTCATGGCTTCGGTTGCGGCTTCCGTGTCTCCGGATTTAACAGCCTTAAAAATATCCAGATGCCCCTGATAGGAGATTTCCCGTCTTTCCATTTTTAACAGATGTTCTGAGCGGGACGGCGAAATTGCGTTTCTCACATGCAGGATCATATTGACCAGGATCCGATTTCCCGTTGCTACCGCAAGTTCATGATGAAACCGGTCATCCAGCTCTCTATGCAGGCTTTCTGTATCGCAGGTCGCCTGCAATTTTACGAGATTCTCAAGTTCCGCAATGTTTTTATCCGTCGCATTTCTCGCAGCTTCTCCGGCGATTTGAGGCTCCAGCATTTCGCGAAACTGAAAAATATCCGCAAGTTCATCCTGCTTGTTTTGGACGTGATCCTGCAGAAGTTGCTTAAGGTTCGCAGAACTCGTGGCTGCAATATAATTTCCGCTGCCCCGCTTGGCGGATAACAATCCCTTTTCCTGAAGAGCCTTGATGGCTTCACGCAAGGTATGCCGAGATACTTGAAAAGTTTCCGCGAGCTTCCGTTCTGCAGGCAACAGATCTCCAGGCCCTAAATCAGAAGACCGGATATACTCGCTCAGTTTTGAAATTGCCTCCTGATAGACAGGTTGTGATGAGATCTTTTTCTGACGATCTTCAGACCCCATATTCCAGCCTCCTAAAACACCTCACGACCGCTTCAATATCAAAAGTAACATGACCGCCACCTGGATAAAAAAACATCCGATAGCCAATGCCTGGAACTGCCGTGTCATCAAAAAATACATTGCCAGCGGCAAGAGGAGTGAGAGTATCAAAAGTGACGCGTTTGAAAACAGAAACTTTTTTATCATCCTTTTAATTTCCCAGGACAAGGAGAGTACAATATAAGCCGCCCCCTGTCAGAAAGACCAATATGGCTCCCCATTTCAATGTTGTCGCCAGCACATTCCCTTCACGCCCAGCCAATCCGACCGTGCTGCAGCCGACCAGGATTTTCGCCGGAGCCAGCATGCTGCCGAGGGATGCGCCGGTTGTCTGAGCCGCCAGAATAACCGCCGTCGAAAAGCCGCTGATTTCTGCAGCATGACGCTGAAAAACGCCGAATACGACATTTGAATTGGTTGTCGATCCTGTCATAAAAGCACCAAGCGAGCCGATTGCCACAGCAACCACCGGGTATACCTGACTGAGAGAACTGGAAATACCAACAGCGAGCTGATAGGTCATACCGCTATTATCCATTGTCACTGCCATGCAAACCATACTGACCATGCCCAGGCTGGTCGGTATCCCGCTTTTTGTCGTTTTTGACAGAATATTTCGCAAGGCATTCTTTTTATAGAAGCCTGCAAAATGATATAAGGCATAGGTTATGAGGGCCGTATAAAGCAGATGAGCTCCGGGATGACCAAATAGGTTTATAGTCTTACCGGCGCCTGCCGCAACCTGCCATCCCGCTCCTGTTTCGAGAGCCGGGAAGTCAAGGCTGAGAGAAACCATGCCTAGAAACGCCTTCACGGGCTGCAGAAAACTTGCGACCGATATAACCAGAATGAAAACCAGATAGGCTGCAAGCGCCCACCCTAACGACATGGACTTGTTATTTTTATCTTTCTCTGCCTGATCATCTGTTTGGGAAGAGGACGTGAGTCTTGCAATAAAAATCGATATAAACAGACCGGCTATTCCGGCGCTAAAACCGCCAATGGTCCAGATATCGACCATGACAAGGAGATATTGCGTTCCCGCCATCGTCACCGAGATAATCAGAAGAGGAAGCCAGCCTTTAACAACAGAACGCCAGCCGCCATAGACCATCAAAACGGCCCACCCGCATAACAGACACGAAACGCCGAGCAAAAGACCGGCTTCATGTGCGAAGGCGGTCCCTTCAATACCGGTGACGGCCAGAAGCGCCTCATAGGAAGTCGCCATATTACCGAATGTAACGGACCAGGAATGCCCAATGGCTGGAGCGGCAACCGCAACCAGTGGAGAAAATCCCATACCGACCAAAAGTGGCGCCACCACGGCAATGGGAACGCCAAACCCCGCAACACCTTGCAAAAAAGTCGCAAAAACCCAACCAACAATTAGAAGCTGTAACTCTTTATTGGTTGTCAGTTTTCGGATACCGGCCCCGATCGTATCAATGGCGCCGGTTTCCGCCGTAGCATAATACAACAACAAAGCTGCCCAGACGATGTACAGAACATATACAGTCAGCAGGACCCCTTTTGTCTGGGCAAAAATGACAATATCCAAGTCAGCCTTGAAGACGAATGAGGCAACAACGATAGCGACAAGCCAGCCAACCGCTCCTGCTTCGGCACCACCCCATTTCAGGTTAATCATGAGGATCAGCACCGCCGCAATCGGTAGTGCGGCAGTGCCCCACAAAAAAACATCAGCCATCGGCATCCCTTAAAGCGTTCTTGGGCAAGGATCTCCAGGCTCGAATACCCAGCAGGATGGCTAATACACCCAACGTCACACCGACACCGGTTCGGAAAGAACTGTTCATCAGATAGAAAGGAAATGAGAGAAGAAACACGGAAGCGGGTACATAGAACCGTGCCCAAACACTGTCTTTGGGCGCATTCTGATAGAAAGAAAACAAAATGGAGACCAATGCCAATAGAACAAAGAACAGAGACCAGGGACGTGTAAAAAAGAGAGTCAAATCATCACTGATAGAAACCGCCCGCGCCAGATTAACTTCTGCCAGTTTCCCAAGAACAACCCCAAGGATCATGGGAGCAAGTGGGAAATCCAGTTTTTTCAGGATATAGCCGATAACGCCAAATCCCAGCATGACCCACATATCGAAAGCAACATTATGCAGGGAGAAAACACCGATTGAACAATATGTCAGGATAATCGCAACCAGCGTATACATAGGGACGCGGGTTACCTGCATGAATATTTTCAAGGCAAAGGACTGGAGGGTCAGCATGAAAAAATGGGCCACAAAGAAAGCCAGGATCACGCCATAAGCTAAAAAAGGTTGGTCCTGGATAAATGACGGTCCGGGCACGATATCGTGGATCATCAGTGCGCCGATCATAACAGCGGTGACAACATCCCCCGGAATACCAAGGGCCATCATGGTAATCAGGGAACCGCCAGCAGTCGCATTATTGGCAGCTTCCGGCGCCACAATGCCGTCAATGGCACCTTTACCAAACTCGTCTCTGTTTTTTGAGGCTTTTTGCGCCTGATCGTAAGCGAGAATATTTGAAATTGAACTGCCGGCCGCCGGGAGAATTCCTGTAAAGACACCGATCAGACTGGATCGGATGAGATTAACCCAGCGCGCAAGTATCAATCGGACCGCTTTCCAGTGTTCGACAGAGACCTTGCCGGAAGACTGCTTCATCAAGGGTGCTCTCGCTGATTCTTTGTCTTCAACATCAGACAGAAGTTGTGAAAAAGCAAAAAGACCGATCAGAACCGGCAGAAAGGCAAAGCCCTGGCGAATATCGTCGAAACCGAAGGTGAATCTGGCAACACCATTGATTTCATCTTCACCGACAGTCGCAGCAAAAAGTCCCAGCAGGCCGGCGATGATGCCCTTGGTCATATTGCCGCCAGCCAGTGAGACTGTGATTGTCAAAGCAAAGAAGATAAGGGCGAAATAATCCCAGGGGCCGAATTCAAGTCCCAAAAACGCCAGACGAGGCGCCAGTGTTAAAAGCAGAATTGCACTAACAATACCACCGAAGAAAGAAGACCAGACCCCAACCCCCAGCGCGAGACCTGCCCGCCCGCTCTTGGCGAGCGGGAAAC
>DIYE01000223.1 GCA_002428885.1 Alphaproteobacteria bacterium UBA6062 | reverse complement strand
TCACCGGCAGGTAGGGGTTGTTCAATGAGTTCTACGCCGAGGTCAGCCATTTGCTGAAAATGACTTTCCAGTATTTCCGGTGACCAGGCTTCATTGGCATCGACAATCAATCTGGTTTTTGGTGCGCCCTGCCGGACAGCTGTAACCCGCTCGACATCCACGTCACCGCCAAGTTTGAGTTTGAGCAGCGGTCGGTGCGCATTGTCCCGGGCAGCATTCCCCATTTTCTCCGGCGTATCCAGAGATAGCGTATAAGCCGTAACCAGGGGGCCTGGTTCAGGGATATCAGCAATATTGGCGATAGAGCGACCGGATGTTTTGGCTTCCAGATCCCAAAGAGCTGCATCGACAGCATTTCTGGCGGCCCCTGCTGGCATTAACGTCAGGAGATCTACGCGTCCGGCACCATGGCTGAGCTGATCCTTGACCGTGGAGACTGCATTCATGACAGAGCGGTAACTTTCGCCATAACGGGCATAAGGGACGCATTCCCCCTGTCCGGTGATACCGTTTTCGGTGATTGTCACAACAACAACTTCCGCGGTGGTCTTCGCACCGCGACTGATCCGAAAGCTGCCCCGGATCGGCCAGCTTTCCTGTTTGACGTCAATGGTGCGATGGCTCATGAAAGTTTATCCACGATGGAAGCAACACCTGTACGATAGGCGTCAACGCAAGGAAGATCGAACTTTTGCTCCAGCTCAGCCAGGTACGCATCGCCTTTTTCGGTACTGAGACCGGAGGTATTGACACTGATCCCCACAAAGCGCGCCTCTTTGTTGGTCAGGCGGGCTGTTGCCAGGTTGAGATCCATACATTCCTTCAAATCCGGTAACGGATATTCGGGCACACCGCGCATATGAGTGCGTGTCGGCTCATGACACAGAACAAGGGCATCAGCCCTGGCGCCGTGCAGAAGTCCCAGGCTGACACCGGCAAAGGACGGATGAAACAGGGAGCCCTGACCTTCAACGATGTCCCAGTGATCCGGATCATTGGCGGGCGTGAGCATCTCAACGGCGCCGGAGATAAAGTCCGCCACCACAGCATCAATGGAAATTCCATTCCCGGCAATAAAGATACCGGTCTGGCCGGTTGCGCAGAAATCTACTTTCATTCCGCGCGCCCTCATTTCTTTTTCAAGGGCGAGGGTTGTATACATTTTACCGACGGAGCAATCGGTGCCGACAGCGAGCAGGCGTTTACCGGGGCGATCTGTTCCCTTGCCCGTTGGAATGTCCTGGGTAGGATGGCGAACATCGAACAGAGAGCGACCATTTCGTGTCGCAGCGTCCCTGATGGCGTCCACATCCGCCAGCCGGATATGCAGACCACTGGCGATATCCATGCCGGCATCCAATGCTTCGGTAATTTTATCGATCCAGTGCTCCGGCAGAAAACCGCCGGAATTCACAATGCCGATCACCATGGTTTTTACACCCGCCGCCACCGCGTCATCAATGGATATATCCTTGATGCCAAGATCTGCCTGACAGCCGTCAAGTCTGAGCTGTCCCAGACACCATTCCGGGCGCCAGTCGACAATCCCCTGGGCAGTTTTGGCGCCCAGTTGGTCGCCGACATCACCCAGAAACATCAGATAGGGGTGTTTCATCTCACTCATGGTTCCTCCAACGGAAAATTAGTTACAGGTCTTTTTGCAAGCTGATAATTTCTTCATTAAGAGCCTGCATGCAGTCTTCACTGGCCCATTCACGATGCTCGCCTTTTGCATAGGCAAGCGCGTTTCTGTAATACATAAAGGCGTTCGCCCGGCATTTGACATAGTTATTCTGGGTTCGGACGACTTTTCCGGGCGTCCCCATAACAATGGAATTGTCGGGGATGACCGTCCCTTCCTTCAGGAAACTATGACCGGCGACGATACAGTTATCACCAATGACGCAGCCATCCATAATGGTGGTATTGATACCGATCAGGCAGTTGTCACCGATTGTGCAGCCATGAATGGTGCAGTGATGGGTAATGGAGCAGTGTGAACCGATATGGGTGCCGGTTGTATCTCCGATATGGAGCATGGCGAAATCCTGTATGTTGGTGTAGTCGCCAATGGTCACTTCCCGGGTCTCAGCCCGAATGACGGAATAGGGCCATAAAGACGCGCCTTTTCCTATTTTCACGGATCCGTAAGCCAGTGCCGTCGGATGAATGAAAGCTGCTTCATCTGCTACGATCCCGGGGCCAAACCTGTTGTCGCTCATTATTGTTCTTTCATTTGTTATCATTGATGAGAACCGAGTTTTTCCAAAGAAGGCAGCTCGGCATCAGAATGCTTCCTGAGACTTTATCAGGAGGCCTGATTCCAGGTCAAACAGATGTTGATGGTTTGAAGAGCGGGGTATGGGCCCTGGCGTGAATTAACCGGGTTTAGCGGGAGCTGGCCCAGGGTGAATGCTTGAGCCAGGTTTCGAGAGCTTCCACATCAATCGGACGACTCATGTAATATCCTTGCGCAACATGGCACCCGAGACCGGCCAGCATATACCAGGTTTCCCGGTCTTCGACACCCTCTGCGACGACCGATAGGTCAAGATTGCGAGCCAGTTCCAGCAAGGTTCTGACAATCACGGCATCATCGGAAACCGTGTTCATATTGAGAACGAAGCTTTTATCGATTTTGATTTCATCCACCGGCAGGCGCCGGATGTAGGCAAGCGATGTATAGCCGGTTCCGAAATCGTCAATGGATATTTTCACACCCAGTTCATGAAGACGCGTCAGTACATCCGTTGCCCTGACAACATCTGAAATAATGGCGCTTTCGGTGATTTCCAGCTTGAGATATTCCGCAGGGTAGCGGGATTGTTCCAAAAGCCGGTTCACAATGTCAGGGAAGACCGGGTTATGCAGGATCAGTGCTGATATATTAACAGACACAGACAGGCGCTTGCCTTGCTGATGCCAAAGGCTTCCCTGTTTGATGGCCGCATCCAGAACCCAACGGGTCAGCGGTTCAACACAGCCCGACCCCTCCGCCAGTGGAATGAAGCTGTCGGGGAAAAGCAGACCTTTATGCGGATGTTGCCAGCGCACAAGGGCTTCCACCCCTGTCACTGTGCTGTCATGCATTCGGATCATTGGCTGGTAATGGAGGCGGAGCTGGTTGCTGTCAATCGCGTCCGGCAGTTCTTGCGCTAGTCTGAGCTGTTGCCGACGTTCCGTATCTTCCTGCTTGGTATAGACCATGAAGCGGTTTTTCTCCCGCTTGGCCGTATAGAGGGCGGAGGTGGACTTATGCAAAAGAGAATCGGCATTGTCATGTGATTCCAGCTTGGCAATCCCCATGGTTGCGGCGAGCGTTGTGCTCTGGCCGTCGACAAAATAGGGTTGTCTCAGTTCATGGGACAGGCGGGCCGCGATTGTCGTATCCGAGATCTTTGCGAGATGATCGCCATGCAGAAGCAGGGCAAATTCATCATCGCCCAGTCGGCCGATAACACTGTTTTCAGGCGCAAACTGAATAAGCCTGTCCGCGACCGTTTTCAAAATCAGGTCGCCGAAATCATGGCCTTTACTTTCGTTAAGGCCTTTGAAACTGTCCAGATCAAGAACGATCAGCGAAACGGGGTTATCGGTTGAAACAGATCTTTCAACGATATCCTTCATACGAATTTTAAACGAATAGCGGCTGGCAAGCGTCGTCAGGGAATCACGAGAGTGCAAGGCACCCATATCTGAAAATAAAGTACCGGCGGTCTGCTGTAACTTCCGGAAGCGCTCCGCATTGAACCGGACAGTTTCCAGTCTCGAGGAACTGAGTTCTTCGAACGGGATGCAATCTGCCGCGCCCGCTTTCAGCAAATCGCTGGGACCGTCAACGACAACAACAGAAGTATTTGAACGAGGGTGGGCAAATTCCTTAAGGGCCCGAGCCGTCACTTCTTCGCCGAGATCGGCGTCAATCAAAAGCAGATCAATCTCGGTTTTTTTGAATGAGGAAAGAATAAGCTCAATGGTCGTAAAGCTGGTCACGTTTTTGATGTGCGCAGAAGGCATGGCTTTTGCCAGGCGATCTCCCGCTTCGAGAATAACGGGTCGGATAGCCTCGGCAGCGCTTACCGGGCTGCTGTTGTCCCGGGGTGAAAGCGAATGATCCTGCGCGCTTTGCCTCTTCTGGGATTTTTTTGATTTGGATCCGATTGAAATCAAAACAATGCTCTACACAAATGACGTTACTCGATCGGTAGAGAAATTGCTCTACCGGGATACTCCTGTTTTTTATAGTTCGAGACTGTAAAGAAGGTCTTAAGATTTGCCGCGGCTTTGGGAAAAATGTGCACCAATTTTGGTGAATGTTGGATATTGCGTTGCTCTTTAATGGTGTGTCTGGGATTTCGATATGGTTAAGATTTTATAATAGTTTTCAAAAGGCTGAGGGAATTCAAGGGAAACTGCATCGTGAAGAGATACAAATGTTCTTAAAAATTAAATATGAAACATATGTTGCAAATTTTATTAACGAATTATAGGATCGCTGCTTGGCTGAAAGGGTTTTTCGGCTGTCTGAAATAGACTGGTTTATAGATAAGGCCTTCCAAAAGCAGCATGTCTGATCTTGTGAATGAGATTGAGGAGAAATTCGAAGAATTGAGCCCGCAACTGCAGATAGCGGCGCGCTATATTCTTGATTCCCCGGACGATGTCGCCCTTTATTCCATGCGGGAAATTGCGACCAGGGCGCAGGTAAAACCGGCAACCATGGTTCGATTGGCAGCCCGCTTCGGTTATGAAAATTATATCACTTTTCGTGACACCTTCCGAAAAAGAATTGCGTCACCGACCAGTGGCTATGCGGCACGGGCGCGACAACTGCAACTCAGGCAGTAGGATCGACAGAACGGCCTGCATCAGGAGATTTTCGAGGCTGAACAGGAGAATATTGTTCATACATTCAATGGCCTGTCCGACCAGAGCCTGGAGGCAGCGGCAAAAGCCTGTGTGGCAGCGGAAAGAATCTATATCGTCGGATTGCGCAAATGCTTTCCTATTGCCTATTTCTTTCATTATGCAACACGGGTCTTTTTCCCGGGATCAGTGCTGATTCAGGGGCAGGCAGGCCTGTTTCGTGAAGAAGTCTCTCATATGACGGATCGAGATCTCACTTTCGCGGTCGCTTTTGAGCCGTATACGAGAGAGACAGTGGAAACCGTTAATCTGGCACGAGAGGCCGACAGTCGGATTATCGTTATAACCGACAGCATGGTCTCGCCCCTTGCCAGGGCCGCAGATCATGTTTTTCTGGCTGCTAATCGCAGCCCCTCCTTTTATCGCTCCCTGACTGGTGCCTTGTCCATCGTTCAGGCGCTTGTTGCTGCCATTGTAACGCATCTTGGTGAGCCGGCGGCTGAGGCGCTGGAGCGATCAGACGCTAATCTCAGATCTGTTAATACCTATTGGTACAGCTAAGGTAACTCATGACACACGTCTTTCATCGGGCACCAAACCATTCCTATCCTGTCGCCGAGAAAGGCGATGGCGCCTATATCGTGGATAAGGACGGCAAGCGGTATTTCGATGCGGGAGGTGCTGCGGTCTCATGTTTGGGGCACAGTAACGAAGCGGTTAATACGGCCATTAAGGAACAAGTGGACAGGATCTCGTTCGCCCATTCAGGTTTCTTTACCAATGAACCCATGGAGGAACTGGCAGAGTTCCTGGCAAAAAGAGCGCCTGGCGATCTTGATCGGGTATATTTTGTATCCGGCGGGTCCGAAGCTGTTGAGGCAGCCCTTAAACTGGCGCGCCAGTATTTCCTGGAAAAGGGGGAGCCATCCCGCACCCGCTTTATTTCCCGGCGGCAAAGTTATCACGGCAATACACTGGGGGCTTTGTCCGCTGGCGGAAACGAATGGCGGCGAGAACCCTACGCACCTCTTCTGATGCCTGTGGCACTGATTGCTCCCTGTTATGCGTATCGCGGCAAGCAAGACGGTGAAAGCGACTTTGATTTCGGCCAGCGGGTTGCAGGGGAATTAGAAGAACAGATCCTCGAAGCCGGTCCGGAAACGATTGCCGCCTTTATTTGTGAGCCTGTTGTCGGGGCCACTCTGGGGGCAGTGCCCGCCGTTGAGGGATATTTTAAGCGTATCCGAGAAATTTGCGATACTTACGGTGTCTTGCTGATTCTTGATGAAGTGATGTGCGGGATGGGACGGACGGGAACCCTGTTTGCCCATGAACAGGAACATATTACGGCAGATATCATGGTAACGGCGAAAGGACTTGGTGCCGGATACCAGCCGATTGGCGCCATGCTGGCCTCGGATAAAATTTTCCGGGCTGTTTCCGGGGGCAGTGGATTTTTCCAGCATGGGCACACCTATCTTGGACATCCAGTTGCCTGTGCTGCTTCCCTGGCTGTTCAGAAATATGTGGAAGAGAATAACCTGCTGCAGAATGTTCGGGATATGGGGCAATTGCTTATGGATGAACTGCGGAGCATCTTCGGCCAACATCCTCATGTTGGCGATATCCGGGGGCGGGGACTGTTTCTGGGAATTGAGCTTGTCGCGGACAGGGAAAGCAAGGAAACGTTTGATCCGGCTCGGAAAATTAACAGCAGGATCAAAGCAGCAGCGCTCTCCAAAGGACTGATGTGTTATCCGATGGGAGGAACCGTGGATGGACGGCGAGGAGATCATATCCTGCTGGCACCACCCTTTATTATGGAACGCGCTCACATCGACGAGATCGTCGGCGGTCTCGACCATGCAATCAACTCTGTCCTTGAAGCCGGGTAAAGTAGCTGCCGATGACTGATTCTGTAAAATCTCCTTTGATTGTGACCGTGGCGCCCAACGGTGCCCGCAAAACAAAAGCGGATCACCCCGCATTACCGATCTCTCCGGCTGATCTGGCGGCGGAGGCTGTGGCTTGTCAAAAGGCCGGGGCATCGATGATCCATCTCCATGTCAGGGATGAGAATGATGGTCACTCTCTCGATACCGGACGATATAGAGATGCCATGGCGGCTATTGGCGAAACCTGTGGTGAGGATCTGGTTATTCAGATTACAACGGAAGCCGTTGGGATCTATTCCGCTGAGGAGCAAATGGCGGTTATCCGGGAATTAATGCCGCCGTCAGCGTCTCTGGCTATTCGGGAACTGGTTTTAGAAGGCCGTGAGGATGCCGCCAGGGATTTTTTCGCGGAGATTACCGAGGCTGGCGTGCTGCCTCATTATATCCTTTACTCTGCTGAGGATCTGGTCCGCTTTCAAAGGCTGGTCGAAACCGGGATCGTCCCTGCAGATAAAGGGTTGTTGCTATTCGTGTTGGGACGGTATTCGGAAGGACAGGTTTCCAGTCCCTCTGATCTTCTGCCTTTCCTGCAGCATTTGCGGATTGGTCTTCCCTGGTCTGTGTGTGCGTTCGGCCACCTTGAGCATGCTGCGGTGAGTACCGCTGTTGCCATGGGGGGACACGTCAGGGTAGGATTTGAAAATAATATATATTTAAAAAACGGTGAGGTGGCGAACGGGAACGCCGATCTGGTTACCCAGATTGCAGACGTTTCCCGGGCTGTCGGCAGACCGTTAGCCAGTGCCGGCGAGATCGCAGGGATTTGCCGATCACAGTGAAGCCGCATTGACATGTAAGGGTATCAAGAGATTACAAATCAACTTTTATTTTACATGAGATAAAGTTGGTTTAGTATTTCCTGTGAGAGTAAGGAAAATTGCTTTCTTGGGAAAAAGGTCGGGCATCTCCGGTGAGTAGGAGAGGTCGGCCGCATATGCCGGTGGCGAATGTTTCTCGTTTCACCGGTAATTAAGACAGGTTGAGGAGAAAGAAATGAGAAAGTTCTTTACTGTAACTGCCGCGACGGCCGTTTTAGGGGG
>DIYE01000272.1:5067-11731 GCA_002428885.1 Alphaproteobacteria bacterium UBA6062 | reverse complement strand
AAATGCCCCGACCATTATGATTGGAGAAAAAGCGGTCGATTTCATCAAGACGGCGGCCGGTCAAGCAGACGTCGCGGCCTGACATCAAAAGGGCAGGACGGCTCCTCTTTCTCATATGAGACTTGACGGAAGCTACCCTGCCCTTTTCTATAGCCCAACACGTCCATTATCATCCGGAATATAGCCCAATGCTGGTTCAGCTTTTCTTCGGCACCGCCCTTATCGTTCTCTGTGTCATCAATCATGCCCTGTGTCTGGAACTGCTCCTGAGGCGACTGAAGGAACATGGTCAGAAATGGGAACTGAGATTCCCCGTCTTCGGCCATGTGGTGATTATGATCGTGGTGGTGCTGGGACTGTTTATGGCCCATACGATCGAGGCCTGGATCTGGGCCATCTTCTATCGCTTTGCCGGTGAAACGGAGTCGTTGGCGGAAGCCGTCTATTTTTCCACGGTCACCTTCACCACACTCGGCTTCGGGGATGTTGTCCTCTCTGATGACTGGCGCCTGACATCAGCCCTGCAAGCAGCCAGCGGGATACTGCTCTTCGGATGGAGTACGGCCTTCCTGGTTAATGTTCGCGCCTTTTTCTGGAAAAAACACGGCCTGGTTCACACGCCCCCTCACGAGCAGAACTAAAAAAGCCCCGCTGGATGCGGGGCTTTTGTTCGAAAATCCAGGGTAAGGATCTATTCCTTGACCATATGAACGACCTGCTGCGGGAAGGGAATGGAAATTCCTTCCTTGTCGAAGGCCTCTTTCATGGCTTTTGTCATATCGAATTTGAGTCCCCAATAGTCGCCGCTGTTACACCACATCCGAACGGTGAAGTTGACGGATGAATCGGCAAGTTCTGCAACGGCAATCATCGGCTCCGGATCTTTCAGTGTCCGCTCATCGGCTGCGATCAAAGCATTCATGACACTCATGGCCTTATCCATGTCGTCTTCATAGGCGATGCCCATAACCAGGTCGACCCGACGGGTATCATGGAAACTGAAATTCTTGATGGCACTGCCCCAAACGCTGGCATTGGGCAGGATGATCTGAACATTGTCAGGGGTCGCCAACTCCGTCGTGAACAGATTGACGGCTTTCACGGTTCCGCCATGACCGGCTGCTTCCACAAAGTCACCGACCCGAAGAGGACGGAAGAAAAGCAGCATGACGCCACCAGCAACATTGGACAATGTCCCCTGTAAAGCAAGGCCGATCGCCAGGCCGGCCGCACCCAGGACGGCAATCAGGCTGGCTGTCTGAACACCAAACTGCGCCAAAACAAGCAAGAGCGTGATGATCAGGATGGACATGCGGGTCAGGCTGCCCAGGAAATTAACGACCGTCGGATCAACATCACGCTTGTTCAGTATCCTGGAGACTGTCTTCGGTACTCTCTTTGAAATCATATTACCGATGATCAGGATAATAATCGCCCCGATGACATCAAGGCCATAAGTGGTAACGATTGTTACCAGTTCCTGCGTAATGGCTTCCAGATTCAGTGTATCAGCCATGTGTTTATCTACCCTCTGTTTGTCTGTACATCCCCGGTCCGGGACCCTCTCCCTAAACCGGACGTATTTTCTCAAGTCCTATACAAGCTGTCTATTATATTATTTAGCCTCACTTATTCTTAGGCAACGAGCCTAAGATCAGGACTCATAATTCTTGTCATAGTCTGTCGCGACACCATATTCCGGATCCTCCAGCACGGATATCTCAACCAGTTTGCGCGCCTTGTGCAACAGCGCCTGGCAGTCACGGCTCAAATGGCGCAGGTGCAAGGTCTTGCCTGCGTTGGTGTATTTTTCTGCCAGACTGTCAATGGCCTGAAGGCCGGAATGATCGACCACACGAGAGTTTTTAAAATCGATCACCACATCATCGGGATCATTCCGATAATCAAACAGCTCCTGAAAACTGGTGACTGATCCGAAAAACAGCGGCCCTTCAAGCTCGTAGATCTTTGAGCCCTTGTCATCAATGGAACTGCGGGCATGAATTTTTTTAGCACTCTGCCAGGCATAAACCAGCGCGGAAACAATCACGCCGACCACGACGGCAACCGCTAGATCGCTGATCACCGTGACAACGGAAACCAGAACCAGGACAAATGCATCGGAGAGCGGGATTTTATTGATAATTCGAAAGCTCGACCAGGCAAAAGTACCGATCACGACCATAAACATGACGCCGACCAGGGCCGCCAGTGGAATCTGCTCAATCAGCGGGGAGGCAAAGAGAATGAAGCACAGCAGGAACAGAGCTGCTGAAATACCGGAGAGACGTTGCCGACCGCCGGAAGTAACATTGATCATGCTCTGGCCGATCATGGCACACCCCCCCATACCGCCGAAGAAACCGGTAACCGTATTGGCAACGCCCTGGGCAACACATTCCTTGCTGGCACCGCCATGCGTCTCTGTGATTTCAGAGACCAGGTTCAGGGTCAACAGGCTTTCGATCAAGCCGATAGCGGCCAAGATCAGGGAGTAAGGCAGAATAATCCATAATGTTTCCATGGTTAATGGAACAGTCGGAATATGAAATTCCGGGAAACCACCGGCGATAGATGCCAGATCACCAACCGTCTGTACCTCCAGATTAAGGCCGATAACCAGAAAGGAAACAACGCCAATGCCCATTAACGGTGCCGGGATGGCTTTTGTCAGTTTGGGCATGAAATAGATGATTGCCATCGTCAGCGCAACCAGTCCCAGCATCAGGTAAAGAGGCGTACCGCTTAGCCACTCAAGGCTTCCGCCCTCACCCATAACCTTGAACTGACCAAGCTGAGCCAGGAAAATCACGATGGCCAGACCATTAACGAAGCCAAGCATAACCGGATGCGGCACCATTCGAATAAATTTACCAAGACGGAAAATACCGGACAGGATCTGGAAAATGCCCATCAGAACAACAGCCGCAAAGAGATATTCGACGCCGTGACTGGCTACGAGGCTGACCATCACCACGGCCAAAGCACCAGTCGCACCGGAAATCATGCCAGGGCGCCCACCAATCAGGGCTGTGATGAGCCCCACCAGAAAGGCTGCGTAAAGACCAACGAGTGGATGAACACCGGCAACAAAGGCAAAAGCAACTGCTTCAGGCACAAGAGCCAAAGCAACAGTCAGACCGGAAAGCAATTCAGTTTTTGTGCGGGCAAAGACAGACATCTCCAGTCCAGACTTTACCGTTGTTGTTTTAACATCCACGTGTCCCGGCCTCGCATTTTACCCAACAAAAAAGCGCACGATATGTGCGCTGCAACATAAAGGACGCTCTTGTATAGGAGTAACGCCTCTTTAGCCAGATAAAATAACGAAGATCTGTTACGCATTTTTTGCATATAAGAAACACGGTGCCCCGGGGGAGCTGGAGCACCGTGCCATGTGACTGAACCATAGAAGCTGAGTTTCAGCCTCTACGGACGATAAGTTTCTTCCGGTTATGAGGCAGGAAGGAGAACCTTATCAATCACATGTATAACGCCATTGGATTGCTTCACGTCAGCAATCGTTACCTTGGCGACACCGCCCTTACCGTCCTTGATCATGATCTTGCCCTGATCATACATGGCTGTGAATTTACAACCCCCAACGGTAGAAACCGTATGCATACCGCCGTCAGCGGCAACCATTTTCTTAATGGCCGCTGACATGGCGTCTGCCGCGACCACATGGCAGGCCAGGATTTTCGTAAGTGTCGCCTTATTTTCAGGCTTCAGAAGAGTTTCAACAGTGCCGGCCGGCAGCGCGGAAAAAGCAGAATTAACCGGTGCAAAAACAGTAAAAGGTCCCTTGCCCTGAAGCGTATCAACCAATCCTGCCGCCTTTACTGCTGCGACCAGGGTCGTGTGATCCTTTGAATTAACAGCATTTTCAATGATGTTACGCTCCGCAGACATGGGAGCCCCCCCAACCATCGGATTTTCGGATTTACTCATTGTGTCCTGACCGGCACAAGCCGTCAGGATACCGCCCAGCATCAGGACAGCGGATACAGATGTAATACGAATAGATTTGATCACGGGTTTTCTCCTTGTTGTTACCCCGCCTCATGCGGAGATAATCAGAAGAACGAAACGCCGTTCAAAAAAGTTTCAGCCGGATCAGATTTTTTTTGCCTTACCGATAGCAATCACCGGTCCGGTTGCCACACCGGTTGGAGATCCACCCGTTGGTTCCAGGGAAACGGCGAGCGACAACCCCTCTTTATACTGACCTTTCAGATGATCCGGAATGAAAGGTGCTTTTACCCCCTCGCCATCAACAAGGCCGATTGAAATCGCCGGACCGTCTCCGTCAATGAACCAGAGTTCATAATCCTTGCCCGTTGGCTTTACACCGCCGGTTTGGGTCACTTTCAGACTGGCCGTCTCCGCTTCATACAGCACCACGAATTCCGCATCCGTCTCACCACTTGAAAGTGCCGCAACATAAGTAACACCAGCAACCTGTTCATCCGTTTGCTGAACAAGCAGGGAAGATAAAACGATAACGGCAACAACGGCAAGCGCCGCAAAGCCACGCCAGAATCCAAGACGGTTCCAGAAACCGCCTTCTTCCGCAAAGCCCGGATAACTGTCTTCAGACGAGAAGAGCTTACTCTCGACACCTGCTTTCACCGAAGCCGGAGGCGGAATCTCTTCAAACTCACTATTAAGATCTGATAGCCGATGCTCCCAGTCTCTCACCAGAACGGCAAACGCAGCCTCCGTCCGGATCCGGATTTCAACGGACTCTCGCTCCTCCTGATCGAGAACGCCCAGGACATACTCCGCCGCAAGGGCGTCATCGTCCCTTTCACCGGTTGGCATATGTGTGTCCTCAGTCATTCTTCCAGACATTCCTTCAGTTTCATCAGACTGCGCCGCAGCCAGGTTCTCATGGTATTCAGCGGCACCTCATTTTTTTCCGCCAGTTCCTTATAAGAGTAACCTTCCAGATAAGCTTCCTTGACAGCCTTTGACTTTTCCGCATCCAGCCTTTCAAAACAGTGATCAATGCGACGCCTTTCCGACCCGGCGACGGCTGACATTTCAGGATTGACCCGATCATCAGTAATATCACCGGCCTCCTCAAGGCTCTCTTGCTGCCCGCGCCCTTTACCCTGCCGCAAGCGGTCAATGGCGTGATTGCGAGCAACAGTGATAAGCCACGACATGGCGCTGGCATCAGAAGCGGCATACTTTCCCGCCTGATGCCAGATTTTCACGTAGACATCCTGCAGGGCATCTTCCGCGTCGGTTTTGTTCCTTAATAAACGAAGAGTAACACCGAAAAGTTTCGCAGACGTATGCTCATAGAGCATATTAAAGGCCTGCCGGTCGCTAAGAGCAACCCGCGCGAGGAGCTTTGCAATGTCGTCAGGCGATAGCAAACAGAAGTCCCCAAATGATCCGGAACGCCAAATTTCAATACGTCCTTTCTCATCCTAGTCGGGAAAAACCGCGAATTCAATCCTCCCTTTTCCCTATCTTTCGCCGAAAGGACAAAGACTGTGCTTGACTTTCTC
Source organism: Alphaproteobacteria bacterium UBA6062 (assembly GCA_002428885.1). Classification (GTDB taxonomy): domain Bacteria; phylum Pseudomonadota; class Alphaproteobacteria; order Sneathiellales; family Sneathiellaceae; genus Sneathiella. The sequence continues at coordinate 6,209 of DIYE01000272.1, read as the reverse complement.
ATTTAAAAGCATCATACGGCCTTGGCGCAATTATCGGCGCTCCGTCACTGCGGTCAGGACCGCATGCCGGGTTATAGGTTTAGTGAACAGTATTTCCGCGGTTACAAAAAACCGCTGCCGGTCTGATTGTCCTTAACAAGACTGTCCGAGCCAGGCTGGGAGAAACGGTTCCCGCCTTAACGGCTTTTTTGCCCGGAGAACAATCCGGGTCTCACTGTTAAAGGACAGTATTGATGACAGCATTTTCCGATCTCGACCTTGTCGGTCCGCTTCTGCGTGCGCTCGACAAGCAAGGATACGAGACCCCGACACCCATTCAGGCCTCAGCAATCCCACACCTTCTTGAAGGTCGGGATCTCATGGGCATTGCCCAGACGGGCGGTGGTAAAACAGCTGCTTTCGTTCTTCCGCTGCTGCAGCGGTTATCTCATGATCGCAAACGTCCCAAGCCCAACAAGCCAACGGCCGTTATCCTGGCTCCAACCCGGGAACTTGCCGATCAGATCGGTAAAAGCATCCGTGACTTCACTCGTGGCATCAAGTTGTTTCACACGGTCGTCTATGGCGGAGCGCCTTATGGCCCCCAGCTTCAACAACTGAGCCGGGGTGTCGATATTCTTGTCGCAACGCCTGGTCGCCTTATGGATCATATGAAGCGCGGCACAGTTCAGCTAGACCATGTCAAAACCTTTGTTTTGGACGAAGCTGACAGGATGCTCGACATGGGCTTTATTGACGATGTCCGGGATATTGCCTCCAAACTGCCCGAAGAGCATCAAACGGTTCTTTTCTCTGCAACCATGAGTAGGGAAATCAAAAAACTCTCCGGCGATCTTCTGGTATCTCCTGAATATGTAGAAGCCCCCCGGGAAACCGTTGTTGCCAATACAATTGATCATTCCGTTTTAATGGTTCCGTATCAGCACAAAAAGGACCTCCTCATGCATGTGCTGGCGCAGGAAGGCAAAGATCGGGTTATTGTCTTTGTTCGTACAAAAGCAACGACAGAAACCCTTGCCGCCGCCATTGAAGAAGAAGTCGAAGGTGTCAAAGCCTCTGCCATTCATGGTGACCGCCCTCAAAGAGCCCGGGAAAGAACCCTGCGAGCCTTTAAAAACGGGCGTTTCTCAGTTCTGGTTGCG
>DIYE01000272.1:0-4986 GCA_002428885.1 Alphaproteobacteria bacterium UBA6062 | reverse complement strand
TTCTGGTTGCGACAGATGTCGCAGCCCGCGGCATTGATGTCAGTGGCATCACCCACGTGATCAATTACGATCTGCCGATCGAGCCTGAAAATTATGTGCACCGTGTTGGCCGGACTGGCCGGGCTGGTGCCAGCGGTATCGCCATCAGCCTGTGCGAGCCGAGAGAGAAAAACCTTCTGCGCAATGTGGAGAAAACCATTGAGCAAAAAGTCCGCATCGATGATGAGCACCCCTTCCCCATGCCGGCTCCAAAGAAGAAAAAGCATCGTCCGGGAGGATCGGTCAAACCCTTTGGAAAAGGCAAGAAAACCTTCTCTAAGAACAAGGGTAAGCCAGGCGTTAAGAATGCCAAACGGTCCGGTTCCGCATCGAATGGAGCGGATCGACGACCAGCTGCAAAACGTCAGAAATTCAAACGCGCCAGTTAAACACTGACGGCAATTCAGCAAGAATGGTCAATTGACGACATCGAATTGAAACGCCATCCTGATCCCAGTGAGGGATCAGGAGTATCCATGGAAACAGAAGATTTTAGCAGTCTTGAGATAGCGGCCCTTTACCAGAGCTATCCGGAGGATGTCAGGCGGCACCTTCTTGCCTTGCGCCAGATAATCTATGATGTTTCAAACAAAGACGAAGCCGTAGGATCCATTGAAGAATGCCTGAAATGGGGTGTGCCCAGTTATCAGACTATGTCTCCCAAAAGCGGGACGCCAATACGCCTGCAATGGTTGGCAGGTGCTGGCCGCTACGGTGTCTTTGTCCACTGTCAGACAACGTTGGTTGATCCGTTTAGGCAGTCTTATCCGGATCTCACGTATGATAAAAACAGAGGTATCCTGTTTGAGCGTACCAAAGCCTTTCCAGAAAGCATTTTGAAGGACTTCATTTCAAGGGCTCTGCGATATCGCCTTACTCTCTGAGATGAGATAATTTACGCCGAAGAACAGCACGGGCCTGTTGGACACGTTTACGGGCGTTATCATTGGTAATCCCCAGTGTTTTCGCAATGTAATCATAATCCTCCCCCTTCACCAATCGCATCACAAGAGGGGCTCGGATTTTCTCCGGCAGATCATTTATGGCTGTCATAACACTGGCGCCAAGCTCAGAATTCATAAGCTCAGCCTCAGGTGTTTGATCTGCTGTCTCCACCGCACTCACATCGATATCAATAATTTCCTTCACCTTGTCATTCAGACGATTGCGCCGCCGATTTGATCGGTGAATATCAATACAGATATTGTGGAGAAGGCGCGCAAACCAGGCCCGTTCATTGGTGATTTGAGCCACATTCTCTCGATATTTCTCAAAAGCGCGAATGGTGGCATCACTTAGGGCATCTTCTGCATCCGATACGCTGACATTCATCCAGATCATACTTAACCGCCTGAGATATTCGCGGTGCGTATTCCAGGCCAGCCAAAAACTTTCTTCTTCATAGACGGCAGGTTCATCATGAACAACTTTGACAACCGGTAGCGTTTTTTCCCGCCGGCAAATCGGTATTTCCTTAACAGATATGGATGGGTCTTTGCGTAGCGCTATTTCGATATTTGCATCAACAGATGAAACAGATCTGGCAGGATAATGACCGGAATTCAACGACACAACCTTTCCCTCCACAATATCAATAAAACACAACTAAAAAGTCATATTTTCTCTAATTAGGTGTTTTTAAAAAATCTTTAGTAGATTTAAGTTGTATTTTGCACTTTTAAAGTGCTTATTCAAATTTAATTACCCTTATAGAATATTAATAATAAATAGTAAGTTCTAGCCAAATAAAAAAAATCACGATGGTACTTCTCACGAGTTGAATATCACACCGTAAGCATGAAATTTCTGTATTATATTTCTTTTATTTACGGATTTTATAATGACCAAAAACAAAAACTCCCAAGAAGCTTCAACATCCTCCAATAATCAGACTGCTTCTTCAGTTTCCAGTAATGCAGTTACTGACTCTGTTATTGCGTTAAACCAGATAGTGCTTGGAAGCGCCGCCTCTACAGCCATGTCGACCATGTATGTCTCCATGGCTCATGCCGCCGGTGTTGGTGCACAAAATTCGGTAGCAACCCAGCAGCATATGAACATCCTGGGAGCGTCTGCCGTTGCGGCGGGATGCGGTAACCTTCTTTGGGAAGGCCTCAGGGATAATGTCAGCAAAATTACGCTGAACGATCGTATCAAATACCTGCAGGACATTATTGCCATTTCTGCCGGAAAGCCCACCGACGGAGCCGCAAAAGAAGAAGGCAACGAAAAAGATGCGAGCGATGATGGCAAAGGTAACGCGAACACCGATGATACCGCAGAAGACAAAAACCCTACGGCAGGTGAATAACCTTTTCCCTCGCTTGTATGACGTATCGGAGTAAAGACTTATGGCAAATGAAGCAGATAAGAACAAACCGGCAGGTCCTGCCGACGGATCAAAAGGAGCCGCCCCTTCTTCATCATCAACAGCCCCCGGGCCGGGTAATGTAGAAGAATCTCCCTCTTTCGCAATGGGCCTTCTTTATCAGTTTGCAGCCCATTCTTCAGGATTGGCACTCGAAAACGCAACGATCAATGCGAATGTCCTGAACAGCGTTAACACAGCAAACGGTGCAGCGCTCTCGGCCCTTAAAAACGCCGAAGCAGCGGTCCTCAGCTCTCAAAAGACAACGATCGGAGAATCCTACAACGCCCAGACAGCTGCCATTACCCAGGCCCTGAATTCCCAGACCAACACCGCCGTTACAGGCCTTAACTCGGTTGCCAATGCCGGTGCAACTGCACTGACGGCCCAAACCAGTCAGGAAATTGCCGGTATCACGGCTGATGCCATTGCAGCAACGGCTGTTGCCATGGACAGTATCGTCAAAAAGATGGGAGGGTAGAGACCACAAATTTTATGTCACAATAATCGGCTGGCCTTTAGTAATGATCAGTGTGTGTTCATATTGTGCTGATGGAGATCCGTCCAGTGTCAATAACGTCCATCCATCCCGGCCTTCACGATAATGCCCCTCACCCGGTGTCAGGAAGGGTTCAATGGTAATCACGAGGCCTTCCTGCAATAGTGTCCGGCCACTCGGCTGATACTTGTTGTGAACCTCAGGCGGCTCATGAATATTCCGCCCGACACCGTGACCAACCAAACCGTCAATAATCTGAAAACCACCTCGCCTGGCTACTTTCTCCACAGCTTTACCGATCGCATTGATAGGATTACCGGCCTGTGCAGCTTTTATCCCGGCTTTGAGAGCCTTGCGGGTTGTCGTACATAAAGAAGAAAGAAGAGGATCGACATCGCCCACCGGCATTGATCGACCGGAATCTGCCCAATAGCCATTCTTTTCCGCAGAAACATCAATATTGACAAGCTGTCCCTCTTCCAAAACCCGTGGGCCAGGGATGCCATGCGCTGCTTCATCACCGACACTAATACAACTGTATCCCGGAAAATTGTAAGCCAGTTTGGGTGCCGAACGCGCACCATGCTGTTCCAACAACCGGCCAACCTGCTGATCCAGTTCCAGTGTTGTTACACCAGGGCGCACGCGTGCCTCCATCTCATCAAGAATAAGCCTGATGATACCACCTATCTCCTGCAGGCCTTCGATATCCTGTTTACCGGATGCAATCATGAATATTATATTTCTTCGTTTAAATGTGAATTAACGCATTGATTTTTAAAGCATTTCAAGTTGGATATCTTATCATCCGAATGAGAGTTTTCGCACCTTAAAAAAAGAAATTCCTCCTTTTCTGTCACATTTTCTCAAAAAAACGCGTCTTCGAGCTGTCGAATGAGAGGCAATTCACGATCCGTATTCAGCCTAATGAATGGAGGAAGCCCGCATGGCAGAAAACACACCGGTCAACAGTCAGATTACCGATGCGGTAACGCAATCCAATCTGACTGTCCTTGGTACAGCACCTGCACAGTCCATGGCAACAGCCTATCAGATGTTGGCCCAGTCGGTGGGTGTCGCCATGCAAAACGCCGTCGCTAATCAGCAGAATATGAATACGATCGATTCCGCTATTGTCTCTCAGGGTATCAGCCTGCTGTTCAATCTGGACGGCGCGGCCGATGCCGGATCGGTAAAAAATACACTTGTCGGCAATTCTGATGCCGAGATCCTGTCGACACTCCAGGCTTTGGTTCAGGAACTGAAAGCCGCAAAAGCCCCGCCGTCAGAATAACCTCTCCGGTTATCCTAACATCCATTTTATGTCGTAAGTTTAAGGAGTTACGAGAATGCCCGGCAATACACCCGTAAACGCCCAGATTACAGATTCGATTGCACAAGCGAATGTTACCAATATCGCTGAAGCCCCAGCCATGTCCATGGCCAACACCTATCAGGTGTTTGGTCAGGTTGTCGGCGCCAGCATGCAAAATGCGGTTTCCAACCAGCAGGGGTCGGCAACCATTGATCTTGCTGTAACGACACAGGGTACCAGTGTCCTGTTCAACCTTGGCGCCTCAACCGCTGCGAAAGCAACATCCGAAGTTCTGGCCGGCAACCCGGTCGCAGAATCCCTGACAGCCCTTCAGGCTGCAGCAGCCGGCATCTGATCGACTGCCTAAAGTGAGAAATAAAGTCATTAAAGGAGAGCCAACATGGCGGAAAATACTTGGATGAACAGCCAGATTACAGACGCTGTCACGCAGTCTAATGTGAAGGTCCTGGGTGATGCCCCGGCCGAATCAATGGGTATGCTCTATCAAATGCTTGCACAGAGCACCGGTATGTCCATGCAAAACATGGTCGCGAACCAACAGCATAAGAATTCTATCGATTCTGCTGTTGTCACAGGTGCAGTCACGGTTCTTTATACTCTGGATACCGCGACAACAGGCAAAGCAACACAGGAAATCCTGAGCGGCAACCCGGTTGCGGAATCCATGGCATCCCTGAAAGGCGTCATGGCCTCCTTCGGAAAACAGGATCCGAACACACCAAGTTTTGGTGGCGCCGGTTAACC
>DIYE01000168.1 GCA_002428885.1 Alphaproteobacteria bacterium UBA6062 | reverse complement strand
GTATGTCTTCGGACGGTCTTCCGTGTGGGATACGGAAAGGGTCGAGGTGTTCCTGGGGCCGCAAACCACCAATAGTGGCCGGAACTCCATATCCGGTGCGGTTTTTGTGGAAACAAAAGACCCGACATTTGATTTCGAAGCAGATACGCGGGTTATTGTCGGCTCCTCCAATACACAGCAATATTCAGCGGTCGTTTCCGGCCCTTTAATTGGTCAGGAACTGGCGGGCCGCTTATCTTTTGACAGTAAAAATCACGATACTTTTGTCACTCATACCGGATTGCAGCCCGACTTTCCCGTCAGTTACAAGGATGATGACTTTCTGAATGCCCGCCTGAAGTTGCTGTACCTGCCTGAGGCCTTGCCAGACCTTAGTGCAAAACTGACCCTGACCCGGTCCGACAGCCTTCGGCCTCAATCAGAAGCGGTTAATCTGCCGGCCGAAAACCTGGTTCGCAGTAATGTCGATCATTCAATGATTGAAAATATCACCAACAGTGCTGTTCTCAACCTGGATTATGACATTAATGACAGCTTTTCCATTCGTAATGTGACGACTTTCTCCGATGGAACAATGGAGAGGCTGGCGTCTCTTGGGCGCGGCAATGCAGACGTTGATCTACAGCAATATTCCAACGAATTTTATGTGGATTATCAGCCGGAGAATTCACCGATGGAAGGGGTGTTTGGCGTATCCGTCCTGAGAAGTGACCAGGATGAATATTTCAATACGACGGCAACCGGAACCGGTGAAGCCAATTTCACGGATAAACAGCTCAGCTTCGGTATTTTCGGTGAGATGACATACGCGCTGACCGATGCACTCGACCTCACATTGGGGCTTCGTTACCAATATGATCAACAACGAAGAAAAGGCCGAAACAGGGGCAGCCTGGTCAATATTGCGTTGGATTATGACGAGAGTTTCAGCGCCTTTCTCCCCAAAGCTGTTCTCGCTTATAAAATTAACCCGGATGTGACGGTGGGGGCCAGTGTTTCCAAAGGGTTTAACCCTGGCGGGGCAACTGTTGAATTTGCGACTTTCACGACAGATACTTTTGATGAAGAGACTCTCATCAATTATGAACTGTTCCTGCGTTCCCAATGGCTGGATAACCGACTGAAGCTGAATGCAAACCTGTTTTATACAGACTTCAAGGATGCACAGAGGCAATCAAACTTCCCGGTTGGTCTTTTCTCGGTAACGATGATTGATAATGCCGAGGATGCCAGGTCCTTTGGCGCCGAGCTATCCATGGAATACCGGCATTCGAAGATGTTTTCCATATATGGTTCCCTTGGATTGCTACGAACCGAAATCGAGGAATTCAGCGATTCAACAGCGGTTGTTGCAGGAAATGAATTTCAGAGGGCCCCGAGCTTCAATGCGAGCCTTGGTGCTGTTTTCCGGCCCATTGAAGGCTTAAGCGTTACCGTTAATGGCCGTTATAGCGACAGCTATTATTCCGATGATGCCAATACGAGCATCAATGAAGTAGATGCCTTTTTTGTTGCCGATGCGCGCGTATCCTATAGCTACCGGAATGTGGAGGCTTTTGCCTACGCCACCAATCTGTTCGATAACTTTTATGAGTTGGAAAAGCGCCAGCACGGCACCGGTACGGCTTTCTCCATCGTTGGCGATCCAAGAGAAGTTGGCGTGGGGTTGAAAGTGAGATTCTGAGGCTGGGCCGGTGAATAAAGGACGTAAATGGGTCGTTGCGGCCCATGGCTGGGCTGGTTTTACATCCCTTGTCTTTACGTTCCTTATTTCTGTCAGCGGCCTGCTGCTTGTGTATTTCGGGGATCTGATTGAACTGGAATATCCGGGCCTGCTGACGGAACATGAAAGCCTGCAGGCAGCTCCTTTCGATCCTGATTATGATCGACTGTTCCGTCAGGCATATGAGGTGTATCCGGATTTCGAGGTTTTGGGTGTGCTCGCTCCGGCAAGTCGCTTGCCGGTAGAGCAGACGATCCTGTTCGGGAGAAATAAGGCTCCGTATGGTTCCGCCCAGTTTCTGGCTTTGATTTTCGATCCCGAGACCGAAATATATAAAGGCAGTCTTGATCTGCGGGCTTCCCTCAATAATTTGCTGCTGCATTTTCACGGATCCTTTCTGCTTGGCAAGGTCGGGGGAATAGTGGCTGCGGTTCTGGGGTTGGTTTGGGTGTTCCTGGCTCTCTCCAGTTTATGGATGTGGTGGCCCGGCTTATCCCGCTTCTTTCGCAAGGCAACCCGTTTCAGGGTGAGAGGGTCTCTGACAGCCGTTCTGTTCAGCCTGCATTTTTTTACCGGTTTCTGGATGGGACTGATTGTTTTGATCTGGGGATTGACCGGAGCACAGGATGCGCGACCGGACTGGTTTTCGCTCTTGGCGATAGAGGCTGATGATCATTTATCGGAGGTCGATGAGCAGAAATACTCAAAGGTCTGTGGACCCTCCCGATCCGTGAAAGAAATCGCTGACGCTGCCCGGTCCTTGTTTCCGAACCGTCATCTGACGACCATCCGCCTTCCGGATGCAGATCATCCGAATATTTATACCGTTACCTCACGTGGGGACAAAGATACCAGTGGTCAGGAAGGAGACGCGATCGCCTGGCTGCATGCTTCCTGTCAGGAAGTTGTGTTGAGCCACGTCTGGGGAGCTGAGGATATTCGCGAGGAAATAGGGCTGCTTTCCATGGCTATTCACAGTGGGCGCTTATTCGGCTCTTTTCGGGTTTTTATTGGGAGTCTCGTCGGAGTTGCCCTGCTTTTTCTCTCAATAAGCGGTTGCTATATCTGGTTGAAACAGAGGTCGAAGCGAGCCCGTTAAGTCATATTAAGAGGTAGGTCCTGCCCCCCCTAATGGCTGCCAAGATATTCAAGGATAGACAGAGCCCGGTCATGAGCTGTTGATGAAGGCTCTGTGTTAGGGGTTATCCAACTGGCGCCTTTGCTTTGAACCCGGGCGGCATAACGCTTCGCTTCTTCCGAGCCCGTATCCCCCGCATCAATAACAATGGTATCATCAGCCAGGTTTTGCATAAACGCGCCGTCTTCATCCATGAGCGTTTCCAGACTGTCCATGGGGGTATGCATCAGGACAATAATGTTACCGGCGGCTTTGTCGGCAAGTTCTGTTTCAGAATGGCAGAGATTGATGCCGGCTCTGGCAATTTCATAGCGAATGGCGGCAGATTTATGCCAGGCATACGTCGTTGCACCGGCGGAACGCATACGGGTTGCGGCCTCTTTACCGCTGCTGTCAAGGCCAATGAAGCCGACCGTGATACCGTCCAGAACTCCCATATCTCCCTCCCATGATATTTTTCTTTATAAGAAAAATATTATAGAAAAGAAGACCAATTGCAAATAATAGTTGACCCCTTACGTAGCAAGCCCAGGCATCAAAAAAAGCGGCTATCCGGAAGAGAGCCGCTTTGATAATCAGTGCTTGGTAAGTCTGTTACAGGCGTACAAATCGGATGGCAGCACCACGCTCAATGGCCGCGGCCGTCAACCGGTCCACATCCAGGCCGTGACGCAGGATTTCAAGCAGGCGCAATTCCTCCTGGCTCAACTGTCCGTCACAGACGGCAATATCACAAGCGATGGCGTAAGAGGTATCATGCAGCTTCTTGGGAAGGACTGCTTTGATTTTCTTCACCATATCATCCAGGCCTTCCTCTCCGTTCAGCATGGAAAGGGAACTGCGGGCATCTTCAAGCAGATGTTCCTCATTATAGTCGGAGAAGACGGGAAGGGTCCGGACGATTTCACCGATTGTATTAAATTCCCGATCAGTCATGTCTCCGTCTGCCGCGGAAACGATCACCATGGTCGAGATCAGTGCGGTGTGAAGCGTTAAGGACATGAACGTGTTTCTCCTTCTGGTATAAGCGTGTTCTTTCAGGATATGGGGATCACCCCTCATTATCCAACGAAATTTTTTTGAAATCGCTTTCTTTTTCCGCGATGAAATTCCGGGTAAGGGCGATGGCATCCCGAAGACCCAGCCTGTGTATCTCGGTGCCCGGCGGGAAAGCTGAGGTAAGGCGGGTCGGCATCATGCTGTCCAGCATGACAAAAACACCGAAATCCGTTTCGCGCCGGAGAAGCCGCCCATAGGCCTGTTTGAGCTTCAGGCGGGTCAGCATATCGTCATATTTGCTGCCGCCAAAGGCTTTCTTGCGCGCCTTGTGTTTAAGATCAGGGCGTGGCCAGGGAACCCGGTCAAAGACGATCAGCCGGAGGGATCTGCCTGGAACATCTACGCCGTCTCTGACCGCATCGGTCCCGAGAAGGACCGAATTCTCTTCCTCCCGAAAGATATCGACCAGGGTAGAGGTGTCCAGTGCGTCCTGATGCTGGGCAAACAGTTCAATTCCGGCCTCGGCAAGCGGAGACGCAATATTTTCATGAACGGCCCTCAGACGCCAGATAGCGGTAAAGAGACCGATCCCGCCGCCGCCGGAGGCCAGAAACAACTCCCGATAAGCGCTGGCCACCTCTTTCATGTGATCCCGCCGGACATCGGTGACAACAATAACCTTGGTCCGGTCCGCAAAATCAAAAGGGGAGGCAAGTGTTGTTCTTTTCGGTGGCAGGATAAGCCGGTGCGCACCGGTTCTGAGATCCGCGGCCTGCCAGCCTTCGTCGGCTTCGGCTGAATCTTTCAGCGTTGCCGATGTGATAACGGCCCCATGGGAAGGTTTCAGCAGGGTGTCCGCAAAAGGAGTGGTCGGGTCAATCCAGCTCCGGTAATAGCCCATATCGAAATCGCGACCGGTTATTCTTTCAATGGCGAACCAGTCTACAAAGGCTTCCGGTGTCGGATCCCCTAACCCTTTCAGCATGGACTGCCAGGGGGCAATCATGGTGTTGATGCGCCGGGAAAGACCCTGGACGGCAGCTTCGATCCGCAGGCGTGTCGCCGTATCCAGATCCTCAGCCTCGTCATCCAGACGTTTGATGAGCGCCTTAGCCAGATTGGTCAAAGGGTTTGCGAGAGTGTCGAGTGCCTTTTGCAGGACATGGGCCGCCTCTTCCAGTCCCGGAACAAACTCGATGGCGCCGCATTCAATACTGTAAGGGCTATCAGGCTGACCGGATCGTGCCTGTACCTGTGTTTTCACATGCAGGAGAAACTGTTCCATCGGACCCGCAGGGAGACCGTCCGTCAGCCTTTTCAACCAACCCTCTCCGGGAAGTTTACGGGCGGCATGAATGGCTTCCTGGAGAGCGTTGATACCGTCTTCACTCTCTCCCAGCAAATCCGAGATGCGTTTTTCAAGGCCTCTCATCCGTCCTTTACGGCCCGTATCACTCCCGGCAATCCAGCGACGCAATTCGCTACCTTCCAAACCGGTGAGATGGGCGGAAAAGGCACTGTCTGCAGCGTCGAATAAGTGATGGCCCTCGTCGAACACATAGCGTCTCGGCAGGCCGGGATCATCCGGGCGACTTGCTGCGTTGATCATCACCAGGGCATGATTGGCAATAACAATATCGGCTTTGCGGGCTTTCCGGGTTGATTTTTCGATAAAACACTTCCGGTAATGAGGGCCGGCGGAATAAATGCATTCGCCGCGCCGGT
>DIYE01000167.1 GCA_002428885.1 Alphaproteobacteria bacterium UBA6062 | reverse complement strand
AACGGCGCTAATAACGGACCGGTTAGAACCAATCCCGGTAGTGGTCTGGTTCGGGTAAATCCAAATACGGATCCTGTGAGAGTAAACCCGACACAGCTTCCTGCTGGAAACGGAACAGTCGGGATACCTTTTACCCAAAATTGCTATACAGGCTTTAACAGAGGCCCCAAAGTGATGAAGAACCCCACAATGATCGATTACTATATCTGTTATTCCAATACGATCTCCTGCCCGGCCTACTGGCAGTCAGTCGAAAAGCGTTGGGCCAATGTGACACCAAAAGTTATCGTGAAGATGATCGGCGGAAACCCGGACAGTGGTCAGGCGAAACGTTTCCAGATTCAATACAAGTGCGATTATGAACCGAACTATAAGCCGGTACCATAAAGCACGGACTGCTGACATTCGAGGTAGGCTTCCTGATCTTTGGGGAGCCTATTTCTGTTATGAGGCGTGCGCTATACATATTGGCCGATTGCGCGCGCGGTTTGTTATCGGTTCTTGAAAAGTTTGACGCTTTAGTTGTAGAAAGCCATTCAGGTTTTGAGTGTGTTCTATTGGACTTGATCCAGAGCTATCGAAAAATTCTTATCTTAGGTCCGAATGTTCTGGAATATTGCTGACTGTGAATATTGGTAATTTCTGATCCGGACAAAGAGAAAATAAAACTAGTATCAATTAGCTTTTTTGGGAAGCGTTCAATGGTCACTCCTGATAGTCGAAATTTTCATTTTGACAGCTCATTTCGGTTAGACATCAATGCTCTAAGAGCATTTGCTGTTTTATCAGTGATTTTTTTCCATTTTGATTTTGAAGTCGCTCGTGGCGGGTATTTGGGTGTAGATGCCTTTTTTGTCATCTCAGGATATTTGATGACATCGATCGTTCTTTCGAAGCTGGAAAAAAACAAGTTTTCTCTGTCGGGATTTTATATTTCGCGTGCCTTTAGAATTATCCCTGCACTTGCCTGGATGTGTATTTTGTTGCTGGCTGTGGGATGGTTTCTGATTTTTCCGTTTGATTACAGCTACCTTAGCCGTCTTATTAATCATGCTCTCGTCTTTAAGTCTAATATCAGTTTTGCTAACGGGAGCGGCTATTTCGATGTTGGTAATGATGTTGAATGGCTTTTACATACCTGGTCTCTCTCGGTAGAGATGCAATTTTATCTTTTATACCCTCTTATTCTTATTCTAGTTCATAAGATGACCGGGTTAAGAGGTGTCCGGTTTATCCTTTCAGCTTTGATGCTCTTAAGTCTTGGAGCATATGTTATTGAAGTCGTTACGGGAGACGTTAATAAGGCTTTCTATCTGCTTCCATTTCGCGCTTGGGAGCTCTTAGCGGGCGCGCTTGTCGTTGTTTTCCCTCTCTCGGAGACGAACTCTGACAATAAAAAAGGTGTTTCTTATATCCTGCCATACATAGGTATGTTGGCTCTTGCGGTATCGGTTGCCTTTGGAGATGGTCAAGGAACGCACTCTATCTTCTGGGCGATTTTAACCACACTCGGAACAGTTTGTATTTTATGCAAACGAGATCGATGGCCGAATAGAGTGCCACTTATTTTACGGCCATTTGAACGTGTTGTATTCTATATCGGACTGACGTCCTATTCACTCTACTTGTGGCACTGGCCAATTCGATCATTTCAGCAGTATCTGGGATATGAGAATAATGCATGGGTTACTGGCCTTGGTATTGCTGCGACCTTTGCTTGTGGAATAATTTCTTACTATCTGGTTGAAACGAAAATAAGAGCTAAAGCGTTTCAGGGGTGGAGAGTTTCTAAAAGATCAATCATCACCGTTTTTAGCTGTATCGTACCGATTGTATGCGCCTACGGTGGTGCTAAAATGGTTCGCGAAGGGTCCGGTTTTGTTCAACGCCTCAATACCCTTCCATTTGACGGAATACCAACATATCTATTCGAAAATCCCGAATTGTATCTTTTGGAGGGGATCGCTGATAAGTGCCAGAATAATGGTACTGCCTGTAGACTAAGTGACGGAAAGCTAGTGAGAGAAAAGACCGATTGGAAACCGGACGTTATCTTGACCGGTGATAGTCATGCTGTTGCAATAGCGCATGCGTTATCTGAAACACCTCTTCACGGCAACCCTTTAAAAGTACTCATGTCTGGTAGTTCAGCCTGTATTTACGTGTCAGATTTCGATCAAACGAAGGTAGGGGATCGTAAATTCGAAAGATGTAAACGGGCTTATAAAAACCTGATGAATATACTGGATGAAACACCGTCCGATATTCCGCTTCTAATGGTCAACTATTTTCCGAAATATCTGGTATCCAATCGCTGGAAGGAAATTCAATATACGGCTGATAAAGACGCATCCGATCAGGCGGTTCCAATCCAGGACGCCTGGAAAAAGCTTGTTTGTAAAATAAGCGAAAACAGAAAAGTCTATCTTATGCGTACAGTACCAACTAGCGCACAACCGGTGATCAAGACGCTTATTCAAGCCGTTTTACGAAATGAATTCACGAGTTTAAATCAGAGGTCCTTTTCGGTATCGCTAGAGGAGCACAGGGGAAAAACGAAGATGGAGGCAAGCCTTTTGGAATCGGCTGTTATGCAGTGCGGTGCTGAGATGATTGACCCTGCTTCTGCTTATTGTAAGAACAAGGTTTGTTACGGAGTATCCAAAGACTTAGTGCCTTATTATAGAGATTCATCTCACTTGAATTTATTTGGTTCTCGCAGGCTTATTCCTCTGTTTTCAAAGATATTTTCTGCCCAATGAAAGAGATGTTCTTTAGGTTTAAGTTCGTTTGGAAATCTATTTTATGTCAGTGAGAACACCTAAGATATGTGTAATCCGGCCCTCTTCATTGGCGAGGGGGCAATCCAGGGATTCAAACCGGATATAGTCTCGGTTAAAAACGCTTAAGTCGCCGTGACACTGGAAAGCTGTCCGTGCCTGTATCACATTTCCCAGATGCTCCGCCAGAAGTCGGTCGTCCAGCAGATCGCTATCCTTGTTGAAGACGATATGCTGGCTGGACCGTCCTACCAGCTGCGTTACCAGTTCCCCATGCAGGCGATAGTGAAAGTTGCCGTTGTCCAAAACTTCAACGAGGAAGATATTAGAAGGCAGGTCTCGGTGTTGTGTAATATCAAAGTCGGCACGGGCCGGCAATTTTGGATTGAAGCCGCTCCACCAGCGATAAAGGGATTGGCTCAAGGGTGATATAAGTTGATCGATATTCTCCACAGGAAGTCTTTCAATCTTGTTGAAATTCTCAATGCGTTCCTGTGTCGGGTCCATGGGTAAGCTACCTTATCTGTTACGTTGATCAAAAAGAGTCACGCCTGACGACTGCTATAATGACCGGATATGCTTTGCGCTTCAATAAAGACACGCTTGATCGCCGGATAGGTTTCCTTGATCTGCTTTTCAAACCGGCTTGTTGCAGCTTCAACTGCATTGGCGTCAAGGCTGTCTGAAAAATCAACACTGAGATTTAGGAGAATGTCGTCCGGCCCCATATGCATGGTCAGGGTTTCGTTGACGGCAATGATCCCATTGTCCGATTTTACGATCTTTTCGACCCCGTCAATAACATCAATCGAGGCGCTTTCACCAATCAGCAGGCCTTTGCATTCAATGGATAGGATAATGGCGACAACAGCCAGCAACACGCCGATGACAATAGACGCAATGCCGTCAAAAACAGGTTCATTCAGGGTCTGGGCGAGGAAAATGCCGCCTAGAGCAATCAAAAGGCCGAGCATAGCCGCAGTATCTTCCAGAAGAACCGCAAAGATCGTTGGATCCTTGCTGTGACGAATGGCCCGCCACAGGGGCTGATCCCCGATCAGCTTTTTAAATTCCTTGT